>JAHISC010000095.1 GCA_018818445.1 Patescibacteria group bacterium
GCAATTTGGTTAGCTGTTGTTTATGGTAGTTGGACTTTTAACGATAACCCAGACATAAGTTTAGTTACACTTGGCAATTCCTATGTTCGATATTGGTTACCATTATTTATTTTAGCTAGTCCATTTGCAGCCAAAGGAATCTATCAGCTTTCACGATTAGTTCCTGAATCAAAATTCCAAGCAACTCTTCTTATTCTGCCAACTACCATAGCCGTAGTTTTGTCTTTTTGGTTAGTGTTTTTCTCAGTTGACGGTCTTGTTCCAACAAGGAATCACTTGTTTGAATTTGCTCAAAAACGTGAATACATTTTGTCGTCAACTGAAAATGAGTCAGTTATAATTGTTGATAGGGCTGACAAATTTTTGTTTCCAGAAAGACGAGTAGTTGTTCCTTTACGCAGCGAGCAGACTTATGCCGCTATCCCTAATCTGGAAGAACTCACTTCTCTGTATTACTTTGGCATAACCTTACCGCCCGAAGATATCCAATTTTTAGAAGAATCACTAATCCCTGGGATGGAAATCGAAATAATTGGAACAATTAATGAAGAAAGCCTATATTTGATTAGCCAAAAGCAGCTATGAAGACCCGTATAATTCAATTTTTCATAATAATTCTGCCTTTTACGTTATTTTTTTGGTTGATTTGGATTGATATCGCTCCATCTGGCATAAAAACTGTTGTATATCTTGCTGGCCAGGATTCACCTTATATAAACCATCTTTTGCCAAGCGAAAGGGTAGAGTATCCCGATCAGAATAAAAAAAGCGAGTCTTTTGTAAGAATCAAAGGAGAACCAGTTTATTTCTCAGTAGACTTGCCTAGAACTGATTTTGACACAGTGGAAGTGGGTTTAGAATTTAGAAATAATCAGCAGCCTATTTTGGAGCTTGGTGCTTTGGTTGACCCGGTATCTGATGCTTATGATTTAAGGCCGATTCAAAATATAATTATCGAAGAATCTGACTGGTCTCTTGTTGAGGATGGAAATATTATTTTATTGGATAGGGCTGGCCTGGAGACATCGGTTTTTGATTTTCTCGATAATCCAGAACTTGATAAATTAGCAACTTATAATTTTGAATTAAACATTCCTTACCGTGAGCCTAATTATCAGGCCCTAGGCTACACTCGCGTAGTAAAAACATCACTGCGTGGTCATCATCAATATGCTACCTACATAAAAAATGAAGTTTTAAGTCTTGATCTAACTTACTCAGATGTAAACCGAACTTTAGGAGCAGACGAAGTGGTTGTAAGAGTTTTTAATGAGCAGGACGAGGTGGTATTCGAAGAGAAGAAAAATGATGATCAAAATACTACTGAAAATCAAGAGGATTCTAAACATAGTATTTCAATCAGACTACCAAATCTTCCGGAAGGAGTTTACAGAGTTGAACTCTCTGGCACCAGTGATATTTTTTGGCGAATTTTAGCTTCATCGCAGCGCTATATGTCTTTTGTTGACAGGGTATATTTAGGGGATAGTGTTGGTTATGAGGATGGTTTACATGCATCAAATTTGTATACTAATGCTAAAAATCTATCATTTGAAACTGCTCATGTTGAAGGAATTCAGACTATTAAAATTAATGAAAAATCGGTTGATATCTATACCAGTCACAAAAAAATAGATTATGCTATTGCTACTCCTGGTACTGCTTTGATAGACATTCCGTCGAGTGATATTAAAATAACTGGCCGAGGTAAATACGCCTTATCAGCTGATGCTTTTTTTGAACCCGATCCAATTAAGTTGACATACAACTCAGATTTAGAGGTTCTAGGAGTAAATTATATTTTAGCTGGTTATTCTGCTCCGCAAGAAAGAGAGGGTTGGTTAGCAAATCCAACCAGTCATTACACGGAATTTAATGTTGATGAGATTAAGCAAGACAATGGATCAGCGAAGTTTATTCTTTCAGTGCCTGGTATCGAGGATGGCGGATGGGTTGATCTTCATAAAATAACTCTGACTTTTAAAAAAGATCCGATTACTTTTTGGCAGTTTTTAGCTGAACTGCGAGAGCGTTTACCATTTGGTATATGAAGTGGAATTTAATTGCTAAAACAGGTTTTTATTCAAGTTTTATTGGCTACCTCATTTTTATATTGGCCGAATACGCAAGACATGGCTTTGTTAGTTTTATTTTTTCACCACATCTATTTTTAATAGCAATATTAGTTTTTGGTTTATGGTGGGGATTAGAGGGCAATTATCAAACAAATAAATTTTCTGGATTATTCTCATGGCTTGGTTTATTGCTGGCCAGCTCAATACTTTTTATTATTGTTTGGAAAGAGGGTGAAGTATTTGGCGACAGTCGAGTCATTGCTGCTTTGATTGCCTTTTGTTTACCTACCATTGTTTATAAACTCTTGTCATCTTTTGATGAGCCAGAGTAAGATAGAAACATATGAATGACTGTTTATTTTGCAAAATTATTGAGGGAGAAATTCCGTCGCACAAAATTTACGAGGACGATAAGGTTTTTGCTTTTTTGGATATTAGTCCTGTTAGCAAGGGTCATACTTTGATTATCCCAAAGTCTCACTCTGAGAATTTAACACAAGGTACAGAAGAATCGGCCGCTGATTTATTTAAAACAGTACATCATTTGGCGCCGAAAATTATGACAGCCCTGGAAGCCACTGCTTACAATATTGGTATGAATCACGGTGCTGATGCTGGTCAGCTCGTCTTTCACACTCATGTGCACTTTATGCCGCGCTATGCTGGCATACCACGAACTTTTGAAAAGCAACATCCGTCGCAAGAAGAATTGGCAGCCGTGGCAGAGGAGATTAGACAGGGAATGGAGTAGTTAATTTAAGCGTGAAATTAAAGAAACGGACGTCGGCCACGAGGGGCTGACGTCCAGTTTTGTGGAGGCTGTGTTGCAGCTCCACAAGGCTACTTGAGTTCGAATTCGTTCACGAACCACTCCTCGGCGAGGTTCGGCGCTCTCAGCTCCAGACAGAGCCCAGCGGCCACCAGGACGGCGATGAGTCCGATGACCGACCAGACGAGAAGGCCGAACATCACTTCTTCTCCAGCGCGTTGGCGATTCGTTTGAGCTGCTTTGCGATACTGTCAAGGCTAAGGAAGATCAAGAAAATGTAAACGGCGATGATGCCCATCATGATTGTCAATTCGACCTCCAAAGTTTGCTAGCCAAGCTTTACACCATTTAATCAAATAGTCAAGGGGCGAAAATGACAATATTGACGACTTTGATAGATTTGGTAAGGTGAAAGAGTTTAATGCTTGTTTTAAACTTATGAAGGTGTTAGTAACTGGAGGGTGTGGCTTTATAGGCTCACATTTTATTAGAACTACTTTTCAGGTTCGGCCAGAATGGGAGATTATCAATTTGGATGCTTTAACGTATGCCGGTAACCTGGCCAATACACTAGACATCCAATCCCATCCAAGGTATCGGTTTATCTACGGATCAATCACAAATAAGGAACTGATCAATCAGATGATTCAAGAAGTTGATGCAGTAGTAAATTTTGCAGCCGAAACTCATGTTGATCGTTCCATTCAAGACAATGAACCTTTTGTCTTAACTAATGTATTAGGCGTACAGCGGTTGATCGATGCTTCAGTGCATCATGGAAAAAGATTTCACCATGTTAGTACTGACGAAGTTTTTGGTTCACTAGGCATAGACGATCCAAAATTTACAGAAGATAGCAAATACGATCCTCGAAATCCTTACAGTGCCACCAAGGCGGCTTCGGATCACTTAATTCGCGCTGCAATTCACACTCACTCCTTACGCGGCACAATTTCTAACTGTACAAACAATTACGGACCATACCTTTATCCTGAAAAGTTTCTCTCAATTGGTATCACCAACTTATTAGATGGTAAGCCAATGAAAATTCACGGCGATGGTAAACAGGTACGCGATTGGATTCATGCAGTTGATCATAGTATGGGTATCTTGGATGTTTTGGAGCGTGGGCGGGTTGGAGAAACATACATGATGGGCGGCAATGCTGAGTATTCTATAGAAGATACAGGCAAATTATTACTAAAAATCATGGGTTATGAAGAGAATATGATGGTTTTTATTAATGATCGGCCAGGACAAGATCGACGTTATTCTATTGATTACTCTAAAATTTCCAATGAACTTGGTTGGCAGCCAAAACTAACTTTTGAGCAAGGCTTACGAGAAATGGTTGATTGGTATAGAAAAAATGAAAACTGGTGGCGGCCAATTAAGGAGGGTTCAGGCTATCGTCGCTGGTACGAATTACAATTTGGTGAAAAGTATTAATGTTAATTGGAAAATATGAAACGAATCGAAACACCATTGGAGGGACTATTCATTATTGAGCCGCAAGTTTTTGCTGATGACCGTGGTTTTTTTATGGAGACCTATAATGCTGACAAGTTTGCGGAGATTGGTATTCATACTGTTTTCAAGCAAGACAATCATTCACGCAGTGCTAAAGGAGTACTTCGTGGAATTCATTTTCAGTTACCACCAAAACCAATGGCAAAGCTCGTTCGTTGCACTCGAGGACGTCTTTGGGATGTTGCTGTTGATTTGCGCAAGAATTCTCCGACGTATAAGCATTGGTTTGGCGTAGAACTATCAGAAGAAAACAAAAAGATGCTCTATGTGCCAGAAGGTTTTGGTCATGGTTTCTATTCCTTGGAAGACTGCGAATTGGTTTACAAGTGTTCCAATACCTTTGATTCAGAACTAGATGCTGCGATTGCTTGGAATGATCCGGAGATTGGTATCGATTGGCCGATTGCTCCGACTCTATCCAATAAGGATCAAATTGCGCCGAAATTAATTGATGCCAATTTGCCTTTCTAATATGAAAATTTTAGTTACAGGAGCTAAAGGGTCGTTAGGACAAGATATTGTCGACATCTTTCGAGCTGCTGGTCATGAAGTTATACAGACCGACAGGGAAGAGTTGGACATCACGAATCGCGAGCAAGTATTGGAGAAAGTTGGTGCTTTAATGCCAGAAGTAATTATCAATACTGCAGCTTACAATTTTGTAGACAATGTTGAAGATCCAGAGTTTTTTCCGATCGCATATCAAGTTAACGCAGAAGGCCCGCGCAATTTAGCTTTAGCAGCAAAGACTTTGGGCATTCCTTTTGTACATTATAGTACTGATTATGTTTTTTCCGGAGATAAACTAGACGGATATGAAGAAGATGATCAACCACGCCCAATCTCAAAATACGGGGAAACTAAGTGGCATGGTGAAACTTTAGTGGAGAGAGTCGGTGGTAAGTATTATATTTGTCGACTATCGAAAATTTTTGGTAGACCTGCAATCAGTGAGAACGGAAAAGAGAGCTTTGTTAGTTTGATGATCAGACTAGCCAAAGAAAAGCCAGAGCTAAAGATTGTTAATGAGGAAGTTGGCTCGCCGTCTTATACGCTAGATATTGCTAGAGCTACACTTCAACTCTTGGCCGATAAACATGCTCCTGGCATTTACCATATTGTAAACGAGGGTCGTGGTGTGACCTGGTTTGATTTTGCGGAAGAAATTTTTGCTCTTGCGCAAATAACAACGCCACGTTTTCCGGTCACTTCGGCTGAATTTCCAAAACCAGCCATGCGACCAAAGTTCGCTGCTCTTAAGAACACAAAATTACCAAGACTACGCTCGCGTCAAGAGGCTCTAGCAGAATATATAAAAACTCTTTAATTAGCGCGTAAGTTCCAAAGAAAAGACTCCAGTGTCTTCGCCAAATGTTCCAAAGAAATAGGCAGTTTGGCCTGTAGCATTAAGCCAAAATGATCGAATGTCGGCGTCGTTAAGTAGCGGCGTCGATGTTCTCTGTTTTCCAACACGATAGCGCTCAATAGTAGAAACACTACGATCGGTTACCAAAATAAGGTTGATACCTTCCGGGTGCCATAGAATATTTTTGATTGTTTCTCCTTGCCGTGTAATAAAAGTTGTTTGATGGTTGCTTGGATCGTAGATGTTAACTTCCATTCCATCGGTGTAAACTAAAGTATCAGAGTCGGAAAGCCAGTCAAAGTGCAAAGCCTTAGTTTCCAAAAGTATCGGTTGCGTTTCATGAATATTTATAAGAAATAGAGTATTTTTTGTATTAGTAAGAATTAAGTAACTTCCGTCGCGTTCCGTAATTGTGTATTCACTGCGCGGTAAAAGCGCGACCAACCTATCTTCACTACCTGACGATTGTCTAAGCTCAATGTTTGTTCCGTTGTCTTTGAAAGTGATAATGCTAGCATCAAGAATAACACCAGCAGCTTCATCGGTTTCGAATGTTTCTATTTCCCCTGATGTCACGTCGATTTGGTAAAGAAAATCTTTTGC
Source organism: Patescibacteria group bacterium (assembly GCA_018818445.1). Taxonomy (GTDB): domain Bacteria; phylum Patescibacteriota; class Patescibacteriia; order UBA9934; family UBA9934; genus JAHISC01. The sequence goes on from JAHISC010000095.1 coordinate 6,344, forward strand.
AGCCAAGTATAGTTGCGCATCATTGCTTGGGTGCCAGAAAACAGTTTGAGAATTTTGTTGCGTTATTTTGTCGAATTCATAGTCAGATCCGTCTATCGAAAAAACTTTAAGATAACGAGTATCAGGATCAAAGGCAAAGAATCTCTGACCGTTAGCTGACCAAGACAATTGTGTTTTCTCGGTGATGATTGAATCTTGTTGCATGTCTAAAATCGACGATGATTCATCTTGAACATTATAGAGCCATATTTCACTCCACCCACCACTTTGTACCAAATAGGTTACAAACTGATTGCCGTTGGGAGTCAAAGCAGTCACTTCTTTTTTTAGTAACAGTTCTGGTAAGGCTTCTTTAAAAAGTTGAATTGGTTGTACTAAAGCTGTTTCTCCACTTTTAACTTCCACACTGCCTGTCCATGAGCGATAACCTTCGCGCCAAATAGAAACTTCGTAGACATCTGGCATGATGCGTTTAAAAACGAACGGTGTCTCCTTTTCTGTATCATTACCGTCAAGATAGATTTTGGCATTACGTGGGGTTGAACTAACCGAAATAACTCCAGTACGAA
>JAHISC010000011.1 GCA_018818445.1 Patescibacteria group bacterium
TCTATCGATTCTTCTTGGTCACGTTAAAGCCCAAGTATTTACCAAGCATAAAGCGTGTCTGGGCATCGATTGCCGGGAAAGCTCCAAAAATCACGAATGTGACCGGGAGCAGTGCCCACTGTAAAATTATAATGAGCCAATTCCATGGCTTCACTTCTTGTGGCCTTCGCGGCAAGAAAAAGAAACTCATGATTCCGCTAGCAAAAACACCTACTGTCGCTATTTGCATCATGAATTGCAAAGTAAAAGGAGAATTGGCAATCAATGCAGTTGACTCATCACGCACTACGAAGAACGGTAAGTAGCCAAGAACAAAAATAAGTAACGGCGCTGTGGCCCAGGTGTACATGCCTTCTAGATGGTTAAATAAATATTTTCTCTTGAGTTTCTTGGAAATTTTTGGATGCTCACCAAATTTTTCCAACATGTATGGCAAATGCTCCACACCCCAAGCCCAACGTCGTTGTTGCTTGTACAAAGCCTTCAGGCTATCCCAATAACCTATTCCAGAGACTGCATCCATGTGCACCGGCAAAAAAATTGGCGTCACCCGGTAGTGACCTTCATAGTGAATAAAGGCCTGCATAAAAATGCGGGAATCCTCAGAAACCAAATCTGTCTCCCAAAATCCAACATCCTTTAACATTTTCCATGGCATCGAATGCGACGAAAAAGTCCAAAGCCGCTCTGGTCTAATTAATTCAGACAAAAGCCAGAAAGTCGTACCAAAAGCAGAAATACGTACTGGTGCTTTGGATGACCAGATATTATTGGAGAAAAGCACGACTGGCTGATACGAGGAATGAGTCGGATCTTCGGTAGTAAGATAAGTATAAGCGAGTAAAGCAAAGTATTGTTGGTGTGGAATAGTGTCGACATCAAAGGCGCTGACAATAATATTCTCGTCTCCAATACCCATTTTACGTAAAACCGGTTCCAACTTATGAGCCATCCAATTCATGTTCGAGCCCTTTCCAGGAATTTCACCTTGAAGGCCACGCGGGTGCAGAGTAAACATGAGATGTTGAAAAACGCCCTCAAACTCCTTCTGTATTATTTTTTGATACTTAGCAAAATTTTCCTTGTCTCCCTCTTCCCCACCGATAACAATAATAAAATGTTCGTTGTCGTACTTAGCGTCAACTATTGATTGTAGTGCGTCGCGAATAATGGAAACGTCTTCTTTATAAGTCGGCAACATGACTACATGATGAATCTTTTGCCAGTCCTTAATTTTCTTTAGCTCCTTAAGCCAGTTGAGCTTGATTGTTTTTTTATAAGTAGCATAGGCCGCTGACATGTGAATAATGTAATAGATAACTCGTAGCGTCCAATACAGATCGAAAACGATAATGAAAATTACAGCAATAGTTGGAGCGAAAAAAGAAGCTAAAATAGCTAAAAGAAAGGTTGTCCAGACCAAAATTCCGGGAATCATTTCCCAGAATCGGTGCTTGCCATATTGTCCAAATTTTTCTGGCATAGGCCAAAAAGATTATCATCATTTAACTAAAAGATCAAACCCTTAAATATCGCCTCATGGCAAACATGGTAGTTAAAATACTGAGAGTTGATAGAGCCAAGAACTGACTGCCAAAAATTAACAAAGCGTTATCCTTAAAATAATTAATGACGCTCATATCAGTATCGCCAAAATAAGTCGCTAACCAGGGACCAAGAGCGTCGAGTCCAAAAAAAGCAAATGCAACTACAACCAATGTAGCAAACAATGAATACATTAATGCTTCAACCAAGAATGGGCCACGAACAAACCAGTCATTAGCTCCAACCAATTTCATAATTCCAATTTCATCACGGTACACATATATGGCCACGCGAATCGTGTTGAAAATAATCATGACAGCAATCAAGCTAAAAAATGCAGCCAAGATAAATCCACCGACTCTCACCCGGAAAGCTAGAGCGTTGATACGTGCAATTATGGTTTCGTAATCTTGATAATCTTTTTGCTTAATAAACGGTTCGTACTCAGGTGTATCCAAAGCCTCCAAAATAAAAGGAAAATCATTGGCTGAATGCGCTGAAATCACTAAAGCATGGCCAAACGGATTGCCGTCTACTTCATCGAGCGATGATAAAATAACTGGATTGTCTTTGTGACGTTCTTGAAAAGATTGCAAAGCATCTTCTTCGGAAATAAATTCTACTGTTCTGACTTGTGTTAATCCCATTAAATATCCCTGCACCGATTTCACCAAGTCTTCCGAGGTGTCTGGTTCAAAGTACACTGAGACTTCAACTTTTTGCTCAATCGATTCTAGAGCCGCTTCTGCCAAAACATTCATGAAAATCACGGCATTGATAGTAAACAGAGTCAAGACAAAAATCGTCATTGTAATAAAAGATAGCCAGAAGTTACGGAAGAAATTCTGGAAGCTAAATTTGATGACTCTAAATAATGAAAGAAAGATGCTCATGGTAGAACGTATTTACCGTGCTCGATGTCAGACACTAATTTTCCGTGCTGAATCGTAATCACGCGTTTTTTAAGAGCGTTAACAATATCTCTATCGTGAGTTACTAAAACTACTGTTGTTCCAAAATCATTAATCTTCTTTAGCAATTCAACAATCTCACGAGCATGAATTGTGTCTAGGTTTCCGGTGGGCTCATCAGCAACAATAATCTTTGGCCGGTGGACCAAGGAGCGCGCAATAGACACCCGCTGTTTTTCACCACCAGAGAGCTGATTAGGGTAACGATCACGTTTATTGGAAAGTCCTACGATTTTTAATACCTGAGGAACAACTGTACTGATGTGAGAAGATTTCTCGCCAGCTACCTCCAATGCAAAAGCTATATTTTCAAAAACAGTTTTCTGTGACAAAAGTTTGTAATCTTGAAAGACCACGCCTATCTGACGACGAAGCACTGGAATTTCGTGCTGACGAATATTAGTGATGTCCCAATCTCCTATTACTACCCTGCCTTGAGTAGGCCCTTCTTCTGCAAATAAAAGCTTGGCCAGCGTTGTTTTTCCGGAACCGCTCTGGCCAACAATAGACACAAATTCGCCTGGCTTAATGTGTAAACTAACATCCTTTAAGGCCGTAGTGTCTGGTTTAAAAAACTTAGTGACGTTCTTTAAACGAATCATGGACATAGTATAGCATAAATAGATTGAAGGTTTTAGAGATTAGGTTGAAGGGGTTAGTGATGGAGAAAACCTCCTATAACCACAAAGCCCCACCAGCGTCTTGCGACACCGGAGGGGCAGAATTTCAGGAGATACGGAAGAGCAGTCGTCTGTACTGCTCTTTTGCATCCTCCATCGACTTGTACGCACCAGCCCAGCCACGATCCCAGGCATTGCAGGTGAGCATGAGCTGCTCTTCGAGCTGTTGCCCGAGCCTGGTTCCACGTAGGTGGTGGCTGTCGGAGACAACACGAACCGCGATCTCCTCGAGCTCGACGCGTAGCGCCTCAACGAAGAGGTGGTTACGTGGGCGACGGTAGTACTCCGGCACGAACCAGAAGTAAAGCTCGGCCAGATCCGCGAAAGTCTCGAGCTCGGACAGAGTAGCCCTAGCCCAACGGAACCACTCCAGAGCTTCTTCCTTGTCTCCGCTAGACCAGAACTTGATGCCTTTCTTGATCTGAACAACGAACTTCCGGGATTTTGAGCCCCATGGTTCGTGGATCAGCAGACCGGCATTCCGCAACACAGTCTGCTCCAACTGAACGTCGAGCTCGCGACCACCGGATTTCTCCAGCCGCTGCACGGCGCGTTCGAGATTGTGCACCAACTCCTGAGTCATGTGCTTATGCGCGCGAAAGCGCTTCATGAGCGGCACTCGCCTAGCATCGATACGCGGGGCCATCCGTAAGATAGCCTCACCGCGTTTCTCTCCATGCTCAGCTGAGCTGGAATGAAGAGTACGTGCGGCACCGACCTGCGGAATAGTTGCTGCCAGTGCAGTCCAGAGCTTCATCATACGCCGATCGCCATCCCGAACTTCACCCATTGTAGCAGCCAACTCGGCACTACGAGTATGGAAATCCTCCCGTTGATCAGCATCCATCCCCTTCCAGTCGGCGAGGATGAAACAGAGATCCCAGTTGTCAGCCACGAACCGCTGATTGAACCGTATCTCTTCCTCGATAGAGCTAGCCGCCTCCATGGTCATGGCAATGGTGTTGACCAGTGTCCCGGTGCGGGCATAGAAGTTGTCGGTTGAACGCCTCCGCACCAGGAAGGTGTCGGGCCAAAGCAAGTACTTGGGAATGGCGCGCACCATTCGTATTATTGTATTGCCCGCCACTTGTTCGTAGGCGCCACGAGCCAACGAGAACTCACCTTGAATCGTTTTGATCTGCAATTTATCGCTCCTTCTTACAGTTAGTTTTACAAAGACCGGAAAGTGTTTGTACCATTAAAAACAAAAAAGGTCAATACAAAAATATCCCAAGTCAATGGGATACTCTCGCACCGCGTTATAGGTTAAGGTAAGGAACGCATTTCCTCTGGCGCTTATTAATCATGACTCTTTGACCTCTAACGCGGTGGAGCCACCAGGCGGATTCGAACCGCCGACCTCTACTTTACGAAAGTATTGCTCTACCAACTGAGCTACGGTGGCATATTAACTCAGGTGTTTTAACACATTTTTCTTAGATTGTCGAGACTATCGAGTAAAAATCTTTACCTCCTGCTCTTTTTTATATTCATCAAAAATCACTGACAGATCATCTTTCTCGATAGCAATCATACGCACACCAACTGACGATCGTTCGCCACCTTCTTCGGCCACGTCATAAACCATAGCCACTACAAAATAATCCTCCCACTCCAGCACATCAGATACTTCGCCGATATCCATGTCAAAAATAAAATCCATGCCATCAGCAAAATCACCTCGTTGTAAATACCCCAAATCACCACCAATAGAATATGATGAGTGCTCCGAGTATTGCAAAGCTAAATCAGCAAAAGAAACTCCTAATTCAATATTTTCTATAATGCTTTGCATCTTCGCTAAAGCAATAGTTTGATGTTCCTTTGATTTTTTTATATCCCTATCAACTGTTTGGTAGAGTAAAAGTGGTTCAATGACATAGTGCCGGTAATCATCTACTGTCCAATCAACTTCCGCCAATAATTCATCAATATCTGCCTGATCTAGAGGATAAGATCGGAGTTCTTCTTCAGAAATACCAGTACCAATTTCAGAGGCTAACTGGATCATAATTTTCCTGTCAATCGTAGTTTCTAGGGATGTAAAAAAAGGATCCTCCTTGCCCTGCAACTCAGCGACTAATGCTAACTCAGCAACATCATGATAGCTAACTGGCCGACTATTAACTCGAGCTGCAGGAAAATGAATAACTGCCGAGATTGTCCTAGCCCCACTACCTGTCCAATGAGCAAACATAAAACCCCAGACCAGAATAAGAGCAGACAAAATTAAAACCAAAAAAATAAAAAAAGCGACTACATAGCGGATTGGAAGCGCCCGGCGCTGATGATGAGTTTCTGAACCATGAAGAACTTTACTCATATCCTATAAAGCTGAAAAGGCCGATTTATCAAAAAAGTAATAAAACCATTTGGTAGGATTTTCAATGACTTCGATCTGATCTCCATCATCTGTTGAAAGTTGATCCAAACCGTAACCTGAGGTTTCACCATCTTGAACAATTATAACGGTTTCACCGTCTCGTCCAAGACCATGCTTCAATCTAGCTTCTTTTTCTAAATAATATTCACTCGAAAGCTGTTCAATTAGTCGTAAAGTCTCTGCTTGCTCATCCAGAAGTGTTATTCTCTCTGTATCTCGCTCCCTTATCTCCCTTTCAATTTGAATATTACTCACATACTCTCTACCAAACCCAATAATCAAGAAAAATAAAATTACCACGTTCGCGAGAACGATAAAGCCTATTTTACTTGCTCTTTTTTGATTTTGCTTGGTCGACATAATCTCCTGTTATGTATTGTACATCAACTATGAGGTCGCGGACATGCTCTGGATCATGGACTCCGGTCAGTTCCAAATCAAAATGGTTTTTCTTATTTGTATGAACCAATATAGTTCCTAGACCTATTATTTTTTGTAGAGTCGATTGCCTAACAACGACCTCGCTAATGTCATCTAAACCTAATTCTGAAATTGAACGATTAAATATTCCATGCTGATCAACATCAATAATCCTCCTATCAGTAATTAGAAACATTGTATAAACCCACTCAAACCTACAGCGCACAGTATTCCAAACAGCTGAAATAATTAAAGCTATAAAAATTATAAAACCAACAGCGCCGAGTTTAATAAGCGGATAAAAAAAGAAAAAAGGCAATAAAAGCCAACAAAGGACGATTAGCCATTTCCACCATTTAAAAACTAGGCTTCGGCGTACAATGCCCAAAACCTCTTCATCGGTATCTAGTTGAACGAATAATGCTTCTTTCATTTTGTATATCCTAATCTTTTTAGGGCTAGCAGCGCTGCTTCTTTGTCACTCCAAGGTAGTTTACGGCCTTTTGCGACAGCTATTACAGGTTCTGATCCTTTTCCAGTCAAAATAACCGCATCTCCTTCTTCTGCTAGTGAGATTGCTTCAAAAATACCTTCCATTCTATCGTCCACCATAAAAAGATCATGTCCTTCTCTTTTACCAGCCGCGAGAGCCCCTTCTGCCACCTGTTTGATAATTATATTCGGATCCTCGTCATATGGGTCTTCATTCGTAACAACTACGATATCTTCTTCTTTGCCTGCCATTTTGCCAATTTCAAAACGCCTTGCTACATCACGACCACCACCGGCAGAACCGTGAACACCAATAATACGCTTTGGTTTTAGAGCCCTAATATCGCTCAAAAGTGCTTTCAAGGCATACGGCTCATAGGCGTAATCAACAACTACAGTAAAAGGCTGGCCTGAATCAATAATTTCAAACCTGCCAGCGATCGGTTTTAGATCGGCTGCAACTTGAACACATTTTTTGATCGGTACACCTAGAGCATAAACTGTAGCAATTGCAGATAGTGCATTCTTGTCTTGAAAACCAGCATGTAATTTAGATACAAAAGTCTCACCATTAATGCTTATAACTGTCTTGGTCGGCGACCGTTCTAGGTACCGAGCAAAAAGATAATCAGGTGATGAATGTTCTTGCCAACCAAAAGTTACTTTTTTATCTGCTGTAAAATCTAAATAATATTGAGCATGGTCATCGTCTGAATTAGCTACAATCACTTTAGGAATATCAATGCCATTAATTTTCTTATGAGGTCGTGCTGTTAGGTGGGAAAATAATACTCCTTTAGCACGCTTGTATGCTTCAAAACCTCCGTGAGCCTCAATATGCTCTGGTGTTAAATTTGTAAAAACAGCTAAGTCATAATTAACACCTAAATGTCTGTATTGAATTATTCCTTGCGAGGAAGTTTCTACAATTGCATAAGCACAACCAGCCCTAACCATATCTCGTAATAATTGCTGTAAATAAAATCTGCCAGGCATAGTCATCTTCATCTTGTTCTCAATTTCGTTTCCTGCAATCGAAAAACCAGCAGTTGTTGTATAGCCAACCTTGTGTCCTAAATTGGTTAAGAGCTGGGCTATGAACTGCACTGTTGAAGATTTACCATTAGTGCCTGTAACCCCTATAACTATTAGCTTTCTTGAAGGATTTCCATAACTAAAAACAGCCAATTTCGCTAAAATAAAATGGTAGAGTCTTAAAACAGGAGCAGGAGTATGTGTCTTTACCCAATAAAGCATATTATAGGTTGCGCACTTCTTCACGGAACTGTTCGCCTCGATCAAACTCATTCAAAAATAGATTAAAACTAGCAGCTCCTGGAGATAGTAAAACAATATCACCACTCTTAGCCAATGCTCTGGCTTTGGTGACAGCTTCATTCATATTATTGATTTTATTCGTAACTGGAACGCGTCCTTTAATTTTTTCTTCGAGCATATCCGAAGCCGATCCTTCAAAAAGAATAACTTGCTTACAAGTTTTTACGATAGCTTCTGCTAACTCATCGTACTGTAACTCTTTATCAACTCCGCCAGCAATTAAAATAATATCAGCATCTGCACCGAAACGTTTTAATGCAACGATAACTGCATCAGGGTTAGTAGCAGTAGTATCGTTGACATAAGAAATCTCGTCCACTTCACGAACTAATTCTTGTCTGTCCGAGACGCCCTTAAACTCTTCGAGAACCTTACGAACATTCTCTAGAGAAACTCCTCTTAACAACGCAGCAGAGATGGAGCTTAAAATATTCTCCATATTATGATCACCTTTCAACGCTATCTGATCGACAGAAATAATCTCTTCTTCCCTTCCTTCATTCCTGAACACAATTTTTGTACCCTTCACAAAACAACCATCAACTTCCTGATAAGTTTTAGAAGCCCAGAAAAGTTTACCGCGAGCGCGCGATCCCATAGCTCGTACAGTTTCGTGATCCCAGTTTAGAATCGTGTATTGATCCGCCGCCTGCCACTCAAAAATGATCTCTTTGGAATGAATATAGTCTCCGTAAGAATGATAGCGATTCAAGTGGTCTGGATACACATTGGTCAAGATAGATATATCTGGTCCTTTTTTTAATGTCTTAAAAGTTTCAGGAAGACTCTCTAAAAGCCAAGACGATAGCTCTAAGACGATCAACGTTGGTTCGCCTCGATGTAGAATTTCGTCCAGGTGTTCAAGTGGTGAAACTTTAATATTACCAGCGACTACTGCACGGTCATCTTCTAGCTCCAACATCTCACCAATCATCTTAGTTGTTGTAGTTTTACCTTTAGTACCAGTGACAGCAATAATTGGATATGGGCAAAAGCGGAAAAACAAACTTACATCAGACTCAATTGGCACGCCAGCCTCTTTAGCTGCAACTACAAATTCAGATTCACTCGGCACTCCAGGATTTTGTACAACGCAATCAACCTCCACAAAATCCTCATGTCGATGTTCTCCTAAAACGAACAATGGGGCATAAATCGTACGATCTGGGTACATTTCACGGTACTTTTGATACCACTCAGTCACCAAAGCCATTGATTCCTCCAGCTCTGTTTCATCTTTAAGATCAGTTATGATTGTCTGAGCGCCATGACGTATTAACCATTTAGCTGCACCAAGACCACTACCTTGTTTATATCGCCCAAGACCCATGACCGTAACCACAGCGTCTTGAAAATTCTCAATTTTGCTTAAATCCATACGATGTCTATTATAGTCGGCTTTGCCTTTTTTCTCAAACAGCCTTTTTTCTAAATGAATAGGTTTTTTTATGATTATAGATCTCTTTGACTACTTCGATACAAATAAGTTCTAAAATGCCTAATCCTAATAAAATTAGCCACTCAAAGAAGTGAAGATTTACAAAACCGAATAATTCCTTAAGAGGAGTGATAACCATAGGGGCTGCTAAAAGACCAAAACCAAGAATTACACCAATAACCAGAAACTTATTCTGAAATGGATGGGAACGAAAAATTGTTGAACGAAATTTACGAATTGCAAAGATGTAGAGCAATGAATCAATCCCAAGAGCTAAAAACATGAATGTTCTAATTTCTGCAATATCTATATCTAAACCTAGAAGATAAAAATAAAGACCAAAAAGTACCAAATCAGTAAACAATCCAATAACAAGAATTAAAACTTTCATCTCGCTATTTAAAATCGGTTCCTTTTTACGACGCGGTGGTTCTTGCATGATCTCCTTTTCTCCAGGCTCAAAAGTTAGAGCTAAGCTAGGAAAACCGTCAGTAATTAAATTAATCCAAAGAATTTGAGCCGGTAAAATAGGAATGGGTAGAGAAAACGCAAGCGCTCCTAAAACCAATATAATTTCACTAAAACTGTCAGACAAAAGATAAACAATCATCTTTCGCAAATTATCAAAAATAATGCGACCCTCACGGATAGCATCAATAATGGTTTTAAAATTATTATCTAGCAAAACTATATCAGAAGTCTCCTTAGCAACTTCTGTACCAGAACCAAGGGCAATGCCAATATCGGCAGCTTTAAGCGCTGGGGCGTCGTTAACCCCATCACCAGTCATAGCCACAGAATAACCTTTACGCTGCCAGGCATAGACGATACGTAGCTTGTGACGCGGCGAAACGCGAGCATACACCGAGATTGATTCCAACCTATCTTGTAAGGCATCATCTGTTAGTTCATCTAACTCCAAACCTGTTAGCATTGAACGCCTTGAAGCTTCTAAACCAGCCTTTTGGGCGATGATTAAAGCAGTTTCTGGGTGGTCACCGGTGATCATTACAGTTCGTAACCCAGCGTCTTTTGCTTCCTGGATAGTCCTTGCTGATTCAGGACGTAATGGATCACTAAGGCCCACGAATCCTAAAATTTCTAAATCAGATACTTGTGAGGCGTCTAATTCATCTAAATTAGCCATGTCCTTACGTCTAGCCACAGCCAGAACTCTTAGACCTCGACCGACCATGTCGTTAAAGTCGCACAAAACTTGTTGTTTTGATTTGTCGGAGATGTCTGCTTTCTCAACTAAGATATCAGGTGCTCCAACTACATATAGAGTATTCCCATGATCATTCTCAATAATTCTGGCTGCAAATTTATTCTTAGAACTAAACGGCAAATCCCTACCAAGTTTCTTGGTTCCATTTACCAAATCATCACGCAGCGGTAAAAGATATTTCATTATAGCAATCTCAGTTTGGCTACCTGAAAAATCTGCTTCACCTGTTGCCTCACCAATGACTACTCCGCTTGTATAGTACAAGGCTTGAAGAAACTCAAATTCTTTTTCTGTTTTTGGTGCTCCTTTAATAACATCTTTGCCAATACAAACTTCTACTACCTGCATCTCGCCAGTGGTGAGAGTGCCTGTCTTGTCGGCACAAATTACTTGAACACTACCCAAAGTCTCGGCTGCAATTAGTCGCCTTACCAGGGCTTTCTTCTTTAGAATTCGCTGCATACCAATAGCCAAAATCACAGTAATTGCTACTGCTAAACCTTCAGGTATGGCAGAAACAGTGATAGCTACTGCTATTTTAAAAATCTCCAATACTTCCATGCCACGCAAGATTCCAAGGAAAAAAACAATTACAGCTAAAATCAGAACAGCAATTCCAATAAATCTAGCAAAAGATTGTAATTGTTTTTGTAAAGGAGTTTTATCATCCTCGACACTTAGTACCAGCTTGGCTATCTTACCAATCTCAGTATCTAATCCAGTACTAACGACAACAACCTCAGCTCGCCCCTCATTAACAATCGTGCCAGCAAAAACCATGCTTTTACGGTCTCCAATAGCGGCTTTGCGACCAATGGCATCAACCTGCTTTTTTACTGGCGCAGATTCTCCAGTTAACGCCGCTTCTTTAACTTCAAAAACCTGTTCTTCGATAATTCTACCGTCTGCAGTAATTTTATCGCCAGCTGAAAGCAACATTACATCTCCTGGAACTAAATCCATGGCTGGAATAATCTGTTGCGAACCGTCTCGTCTTACCTTAACTTGAACCGGTAAATATTTCTTTAAAGCTTGGAGCGATCTATCTGCTCTATATTCTTCAACGAATCCAAGAATAGAATTTAGTAAAACAGCAATAGTAATAACAGAAAAATCTAACCATTCATTGAGGAAAAAGCTGACAGCTGCAGCAGCAAGTAAAATAAAAACTAAAGGACTGGCAAATTGAGCAAAAAGAATCCTGAGAGCCGATTTAGGTGGCTTAGTAGGAAGAGTGTTGGCTCCGTATTCTCTTTGCCTTCTCTCGACCTCAGCAACAGATAAACCATGCTTGGTAACTGAAAAACTGTCGAAAACATCTTCGACGCTTTGCGCTTGCCAAGGAATCAGTTGTTCGGCTCCTCCGTTGTTTTCATTCGGCATTACTCCATTATACCAGGAATTATCTTGTTTCGGATTTACTACAGATATATGTTTAACTTTCCATCCGACCGGATGGAAAGTTAAACATATTCTTAGCTTATTGTGGGTTCTAATATGAACAAAAAAGACCTCGATTACTCGAAGTTTTTTTTGGTACACCGGGTGGGATTCGAACCCACGACCACAGGCTTAAAAGGCCTTTGCTCTACCAACTGAGCTACCGGTGCATAATCTTTACCTCTTTTTATTAACTAAAATATTAACCAGGTAAGTACACTGCAACGGCGAATTTATACCATATTTTACTAATTTGATCAAGGGTTTGTGAGAAATTTCCCATATTATGTTTTTTTTGCTACAATAGTTCTCGTAATTCATAATCACCATTACTATGTTTTGTGATGTATGTAACGCAGAAATGCCTGATGACCACGCTCATGAGGACATGGCTGCAGAAGCTCCAGCTGAAGAAGTTGTAGCTGAAGAAATGCCAGCCGAGACAGTAGAAGAAACACCAGTCGAGGAAACCCCGGCTGAAGCTCCAGCTGAAGAGTCAGCTGAATAATCAGTCGGATATCAAAAAACACCGGTACGTAACTGGTGTTTTTTGTTTATCTCTTCAGTATTGCGTTAGCTGCATTGATGATTTTTCCGGCTCCATGCATAGGTAACAGTGACCGTAAATTTTTTATCATTCGCTGACGTAGGTCACTTTGAAACATCATTTTCTCAATCTCTTGCTTTAGCACCTGTGGATTTAATTGATCTATAACAATTGCCGCTTCCCTGTCGCCAAGTAATTTTGCATTAGCTTCTTGATGAGAGTTAGGAATTGGAATTAAAATCGTTGGTTTACGTAATGCGGCCACTTCTAAAATCGTACCCATACCAGCGCGTGCTACCACCAAGTCTGCAGCCGCGTACAAATCAGCCATGTTTGTAAAAAACTCTCTAGCTACATAAGTACCTTTACTCTCGACCAATTTCTCATCTAGCTTTCCCTTGCCTGCCAAATGAATCACATTCATCCTCTGCTGCAAATCAGAAATAATTGCTTCCAAAGTTTCATTGATAGCTGTTGCTCCTGTACCTCCACCAAAAACTGCAACAGTTGGTTTATTGGTATCTAGTTCAAAAATATCTTTAAATAATTCCGAATCTCCATCGAGCAAATACGGCCGGATTAAACCACCAACAACTTCTGTCTTTCGCTTTGAAAATGATTCAGCTGATTCCTCCCAAGTAACACTGATACGCTTGGCAAACGGCGCCATGACCCGATTAGCAATTCCTGGAGTGACATCAAGCTGGTGAACCCAACACGGAATCCTCATCATCCAAGCAACGATGACGATTGGCACGCTAACATAGCCACCGGCAGTAAAAACCATGTGCGGCTGTATATTTTTAAGTAAAGCAAAAGCGCGAACACAGCTCATAACAAGCTGCGGCACTACCAATAACCAACTTAATTTTTTATATCTATCTAGCTTTGGTGCTGACAGTGAATAAAAAGAAATATCTTTTTCCTCAATCAGATCACTTTCTGGACCATGCTCTGTACCGATCCATGAGAACACAACACTTGAATCCTGTTCCTTCCAAACTTCTGCTAATGCTAAAAGTGGAGTCACTGGTCCTAGTGTTCCGCCTCCAGTCATTAGTATGTGCTTATGCTCATGGTACATATTATGCTCACTATAATTTTGGCGATCTGTTGGCTTAAAGCTGTGCTCCCAGCTCACCATACGTTTTAGTATGCTTCGCGTCGCCTGCCTGCCGGTAGGCAGGTCGCTTGTTTTGCATCAACATCTCATCCAAGATTATACGTTCGCGACGAAATAATCTACTTAATTTTCCTTAGAATAGCGAGAAATATTCAAAACAATTCCTACTGCTGCTAATGATACCACGAGTGAGGTTCCTCCATAACTCAAGAACGGCAAAGGAACACCTGTAATTGGAAGAAGTCCTACCATGGCCCCGATATTAATGAAGGCCTGAAAACCAAACCAAGCCATTATGCCAACAACTAAAAATTTACCAAAATCATCTTGCGCCTTGTCGGCAATAGCTAAACCACGCCAAATAAAGAATACAAAACCGATTAGAAAAATTGAGGTCAAAAGAAAACCAAGTTCTTCACTCATTACAGCAAAAATTGAGTCACCGGCAACCTCTGGCAAGTACTGAAACTTTTGCAAAGAATGCCCATAGCCTCGACCAAACAAACCACCAGAACCAATCGCTAAAAGCGCCTGGTTAATCTGGTAACCAATGCCCTGAGGATCTAACTCAGGATGCAAGAAAGTCATAAACCGTTCCGCACGATAAGGTGAGGCCTGAATGGCCACACCCAAAGCCACCACACCAGCTACGCCAAGGCCAAGCAAATAATGCAATGGTCCACCAGCAATAAAATAAACTGTTAGAGCCATGGCTGTAATAATAGAAAGTGTACCTAAATCTGGTTGCATTAACATCAAACCGCAGATTACTCCCAGAATAGCCAGGAAAGGTACGAAACCGGAATGGACATCGTGAAGCTCTGATTGCCGCTTCTCCATCCAAGCAGCTAGGTAAATCAAAAAAGTTAATTTAACTAACTCAGCTGGCTGGAAAGCTATGCTACCAATTGACACCCAACTTTTAGCAAACGTTCCATAATCAGCACCAACTCCAGGAATAAAGACTAGAATCAACAA
>JAHISC010000012.1 GCA_018818445.1 Patescibacteria group bacterium
ATAAGCTGTACAAACATCGTTTGGATCCACCTCAATGTCTAGCACAGCACCTTCTCGCCCTTCTACGCCTTTTGGTCTCTGCCAAGAAATGCCGTTGTCAGTAGTGTAAAAAAGTCCATTTGCCCGTGTTCCTACATACCAAACACTACTATCTGACGGATCAACTTCTAAAGAAGTTACATTGACCCCGGCCATAGAAGTTACGCCTTGAATAGTTGGTAGATCAGCACTCTGCGTCCAAGAAGCTCCAGCGTCCTCTGTCCAGAAAACTCCACCATCATTTCCAACAGCGTTATTTCCAGAAAGGCATCCTTGCCCAAGTAGACCAAGAACTAAGAAAGGAAGAAAATATTTCGTGTGTTTCATAAGTTTTAAATTGAAAGAGATAAATATTCTAAAGCAATGGTAGCATTGCCATTTTTTTGTAAATGATCTCGTACATCTTCAGCTCTCCGTAGTGCATGCATCCAATGATGAGCAGTTTTAGTAGAAGAAATATTATGTAAACGTTCTTGGGAATCTGAAAAAGCTACAATGTGACCAGCAGACAAAGAGTTGAGTAAAACGTCATGCAAAATTCTCTCGACTTGCCAAACAAACCGTTCAACGTCACTACGTTCCTTTGCAGCCTTAGCAATAGTTTCTGCATCACGCAAACGAAGCGGTAAAGCTTCTTCGATAAATGAAAATGCCACAGCAAGTTCGTCTGTGAATTTTTGATGGTTGTCATCATCTAAAAGATTAATCACAACTTCCGGCCTGCCATCTGCTATGCCAGCCAAGGCGTGTGCCTGATCTTTGGAAAGACCCTTAACGCGAGCTAGTTTACAGATCGATTCGCGAGGAATGCGGGAAAAGTGAAGATGCACTGAGCGAGAAAGGATGGTTGGTAACAATTGTTCAGAATCCTCCGCTAAAAGAAAGATGTGCGTGTCCCCTAAAGGTTCCTCTAGAGTTTTTAAAAGGGCATTTTGTGCTCCTGCTGTCATGCGGTCAGCATCATGAATAATAACGATTTTTTTACCGCCGCCAAATGATGACATAGAAAGCCGTTCATTTAATGCTCTAATCTGCTGAACAGTTATACCAGTTTTTAATTTATTTGCTTTTTCGTCAAAAATACGGCTTATGATTTGCGCATTTGGTTGAGATTCAATATTTTTACCCAAGAAATGCTCGGTAATTCTCTCTGCTATAAGAGCTTTGCCAATGCCGTTAATTCCTGAAAAACAATAAGCATGAGCTAGTGAATCCTTTTCTATCACTCTGGATAGATAAGCCTTCTGAGCTTCGTGCCCTAGAATATCTTGAAAACAGGCAAGCATACGTTCGCATTATAGCATAGAATACATGAGTTATGGAGTGGTGGAGTGGCAGAGTAATGGATAAAGTTAGAAACCCAAAATCTTAACTCCTGAGCTCTATCACTTCGCCGCTTCGCCATTTTAAATTAGCCAATTTTAGCCAAAAAACCACCTTTTTACCTTGACAAAAGGCTATTTTTATGCTATATTTATTAGTCAAAATTATTTTGACCGCTGGAAAAACAACTTTCACATTCAGTACGTTGGAGGAGAGAGAAAAATCTCCAGGAGGATCATGAGGAGTGAATCCTGGGATCAGGTTTTCGAGTGCTAAGACTCGGTATAACTGACTCTTTGCACACGCCAGAAAACCTTTGAAACATATCGCACTTGTGTGATCACTGTTTCACCCCGTTTCTTCGGAAACATCAAACTCACCTCCAGCGTACTAAATGTGAAAATAAAGCACTACTCCAATTACGGAGTGGTGCTTTTATATCTAAATCATTTGCCCAACCTCTTTGCTTCATTCCAAGCCAGTTCAAGTGTAGAACGAACCATATCAGCAATTGTAATAGAAATTATGTCTATTGCTACCAGACCATCTGAATATGAAAAAAGTGCCACTCTATCTCCGCAAACAGTCATCTCGCCCTTAACTGAAACTAAATCTGGCGAAATTGTAACGCATTCAACATTCAATGATGAAGGATAGCTAATCGGGCTGTCTGTCACCATTATTGATCTGATGCGCCTTCCCTGCTCTGAAAGTTTGTTAAGATGTTCACCCCCATTTAAATCTCCATAAAGAGTTCGGAAAGTATCTAAACCAACAATTTGTAATAAATCGTCATCTAGGGATTCGAACTCTTGCTGCAAAACTCTCAGGCCTTGTTCTGATTCTACATAACGAATTCTAGGTTTCTTCTCATTTTTTTGAAAAAATACTTGTAATCGGTTCACGATTGGCAAAGCAATTTCTTTTCTCGCTGTCAGTTCCCTCTCTTCCAGTGCTAGAAGTGCGTGTATAACCTCGGGAGACTCAGCCGCGTAGCGTAATTCATGAGCTTGTCTAAATTCAGTTATCAGCCCCTTTTTCATCAAAGATTTCAAAACCGAATAAGTTGTTGCGCGATTGACTTGGGCAAGTTCGGCAATGCTCTGAGCCGAAGCAGTCTCTAGTTGTAAAGCTGCGATATATACTGCTGCTTCATTACTAGTAAATCCAAGCTGAATCAACTTAGAGAGAAAAGCCTTCATATATTTCTAAACACTTCGTAGGATATGCCAAGTCTGTTCTGCTGTCTTTGGCCAAGAAAAATGACTAATCCTCTCATAACCCTTTTCTATCAAGGTATTTCGTAGATCTTCATTTCTTCGAATTTTCATCAATGCCTCAACCCATTCATCTTCACGATTAGGCTGAGCAAAAAGTGCAGCATCACCAGCAACTTCACGTAAAGCTGGGATATCAGAAGCGATTAGCGGCACTCCGGCGGCCATGGCTTCTAGAGCTGGAATACCAAAACCCTCATAATGGCTTGGAAAAACATAAGCAAACGCATTGGCAACTAAACCTGGTAAATCCTTATCAGGGACATATCCTAGAGTTTCTACTAGCCCATGTGAATCCGCAATCTGTTCTTTAATTTTTTCCTCACCAAAACCAAATGAACCAGCTAGTAAACATTCTTGTCCAGCCTTCTTACAAGCTCGGATAAGCATGCTAATGTTCTTTTTTTTCTCGATTCGACCAACAGAAAGCACAAAAGCCTTCTCGCCAAGATGGTATTTTTCTTTAACTCGCCATTTTTCTTCATCAGAAACTCGAAATTTATCAGGAAATATAGCCAATGGTGTAGCCACTATTCTTGCCTCATCTACACCATAATGCTCTACCAAATCATGTTTAGTTGTCTCCGAAACAGTGATAAGCTTTGTAGCTTTCTCGATTGCCCTTTTTACTGACCATTCTTGCCGTCTGCCATCTTTTGCTGAATATATATTTGGCAAAAGGTGAAACGCGATATCATGCACAGTGAATACAATTTTTGTTCGACCAGTTAGAAATGGGATCTCGTGAGCTGGAGAGAAAAATACATATGGAGTTCGTAAAAATAACTCCAAACTTAGCCTGATGTGAGTCCAGCCTTTTTTGAAAGGCCATTTTAAAATCTTAACTTCCCAACCGGACGGCAAAGAGATGTCATTAAAAACTTGCCTCGACGCATATAAAACTACCCGCTCATTATCCAAAAGTTGGATCTTCATCATCTCATCCAAAACTGATGCTACGTACCTCTCCGTACCAGTGATCTGTTCTCTGGCAAGTGCATTAATATCGATACCGAAAGTTTTCATAAACCTATTGGGTAAATACGCTCTTCTTATATGATTCTAAATTTTCTAAAGCTAACCCAGTACCACGAGCTACGGACATTTGCGGTTCGTCAGCAACATATGTTGGCACGCCTGTTGCCTCTGCAATTAATTGATCTAGATTTCTTAATTGACTACTTCCGCCTGACAAAACAATTCCCTTGTCCATAACGTCTGCCGCCAGCTCTGGTGGAGTCTTGTACAAGACCTCTTTAATCGTGGATAGTATACCTTCTAACAAAGGCTGAATCGCTTCAGTCACATCATCAGAAGTAACTTCAATAATCTTTGGTAACCCAGTGATCATATCGCGTCCCTTAATCTCTGTAGTGAGCTTATCTTCCAAATACATGGCTGATCCTACAGTAATTTTAATCTCTTCGGCTGTACGTTCACCAATCGCTAGGTTATAAGTTCGACGGATATGTTCACCGATGGCATGATCAAATTTTACACCTCCAATACGCACTGAGTCAGAAGCAACTATTCCACCCAAAGAGATTACAGCCATCTCTGTTGTACCACCACCAATTTCTACAATCATGTGACCGGATGGACTGCCAATAGGAATATTGGCTCCGATAGCAGCTGCGATTGGTTGCTTAAAAATGTAAGCAGCTTTAGCTCCGGCAGAAAGTGCCGCATCGATAACTGCTCGACGTTCTGTAGAAGTTATTCCTCCAGGTACAGCCACCATAACCTCGGGACGGAAAATACGCATTCCTCCCAAAGCCTTATTTATAAAATAACGAAGCATAGCTTCGGTAGTTCTGTAGTCAGCGATAACTCCATCTTTCAAGGGACGCTTGGCAATAATTGAATCTGGTGTTCGGCCAAGCATGTCTTTTGCTTCTTTGCCAACTGCGAGAACTTTTCTATCAATCTTGGAGATAGCTACAACAGAAGGCTCATTCAAAATAATTCCGCGCTTGGGAATATATACAAGCACGGTTGTAGTTCCTAGATCAATTCCTATCTTCTTTGAGAACATAATTAGAATTGTACAGTTACAGAAGTGTCATGAGCTAAATTTGTGTTCAGGTTGTACTTAGTATCACTAAAATGCTCTTGCTCTTCAGCCGGCTCTGCAGCCCTCACCTTTTTACCAAAATCTAGGTCTAGAGTCAAAGCATAGTTATCCGCACCCATCTGTTTAAAAACCGTCAATTGGTAGATATTTTCATCGATCGCTTCTCTGACAGTTGCCGGAAGTTTATAACTAAAGACTAAATCCTCAATTACGCCAGGTTTTACCTCTAAATATGCACCGAAACTTGTCATTCCAAGATCATCCTCTACTCGCACCTCTCCATGGTTAACTGAAATAATTTCACTGCCAAGTGGCGCATAGACCCTGGTATAAGTCTTGTAATCGGAAGTAAAAAGATCATAAGTGCCAAAATGGGTATAGTGAATTGAAGTAGTGGCAATATAGTCATCCCCTTCTTTAACAATCCGGTAATCTATAGATCTCTCTATTGAGGCGTCAGTTTTCAAGGCGTGCATATTAGCGTCAACAACCATCAAATAGTCATCTGAGTTATTTAGCTCTATACCAGACGTCCAACCTGCATCCTTGAAAGCTGCTTGAGTTTCCTCGTCGAAACTATAGAAAGCTAGTTGTTTTTCCTGAATTGAATTCTCAATAACATTAAATAGGTCGCCCCACTGAGTTACAGGTAATGAATATATTTTTGCCAAGACTTCCTCTGTAAGTTTACCAACAATTACTTTCCTGGCATCAAAATCTATACCGCGATCCTCGTAGCCAAACTCAACCTCAAACTCTAGCAACTCAGTAACGTTCTCATGAGTAAATTCAACTCCATCTATAGAAACCGACCCGATCAGCTCAAGTAAGGATTCAGCAAAAGTTGGTGTGAACCCAATCACTCCATCAAGATGCGGTGCTGGCTGTCCGGCGACTTGTATCTCATTTTGTAAAATCGAAGCTGCGACACTAGCTGATGTAGGAAAATCTGGTGACCAGTTTGCATCCCTGAAATACATTTTTTCTACTTGTGTGTATTGAGTTAGGGGTTGAGGTGCTGGAGAATAAAAACTAGAATTATTCTCTACTTGTTTATCAATTGAGTAAGTATCTGCCACATTCATTGACTGAATCTCCGCGTCCATCACTGTCATTAAGCCAAAAACTCCCATAAAACCACCTGCTGGGCGCATTTCAGTGTTATTCAAAAATAGAATCAACCACTGTTTTTCTTCACCGATGCCAGATAGTTCGCCAATACTAGCCGAGAGTGGTACCAATACGTCCACACCAGAAATCAAATTTGGTAGAAGCTCACGAAAAGGATCAATAGTATTGAGAATAAATGGCGAAACACCTCGGATATCGTCTAGACTCTCCAAATGTTCTTTCGATAATTCCAAACGAACCTGCATCTCTGCTAGTCGATTATGCTGTTGCTGTAGTGATAATAAAAGTTTTTCCTTTGTTTCATCTGGAAAATTTTCAAATGTAAATTCCTCTTCCGGTACATCGGCTGAGCTCAAAATTAATTGAGCTTCCTCTAAAACATCAGTCACCTCAGTGGCTATGTCTGTGGCTTCCTGAAGAGCCGCAAGAGCTTCAATACCAGCATCCATCACTGTAGAGACTGCTTTAAACTGGCTGCCAAGCCAAGGAACCGGACGCATCCATCCGAGCCATTTCAGTCCGTCTCTAGCTGAAGAGAAATCTTCTTTGGCAATAACTAGACTTTCTTTTGCCGCAGGGATGTCAAAATTTATAGCTGACGTCTCTGCTGCTGCCAAAGCTTGCTGACCACCAGATACACCTGATACAAATTTTCCAACGCCGAAAGCTGTTACAAAAAAAGTAATTACCAAACAAAATACAACTGTTGCAGTTCCATACCACAAGAGTCCTCGTTTTTTTGAAGAACGTTTTTGAGGCTGTGGATGACCCGAAGTGTTAGAATAAATAAAATTAGACTCCTCCATGTTCTTTTTCAAATTTTAATCTAGGGTTCTCTTGACCCTTATATTTTTTTATATATTTAACAAAACTATTCATGTGAATCCAAGTGAAACGATTGGTTAGTTGTTTAAACAAACCACCGTCTGCTGAAGCTCGACGATGATAGTGAGTCATCTTTGCTTTTGGTAGATAAACAACCATGTGCCCATTTTTCCAAAAACGACGGCACAAATCATTGTCCTCATAATACATAAAGAACCGCTCATCAAATAAACCAACTTCCTCCAGTGTGCTGCGTCTAGTAAATAATGCAGCTCCAATAAGTGAATCGACGTTCATCTCCTCACTGTGGTCAACATTCATCATCAAATATTCAGCAATAGACCGTTTGCCCGATTCAGTTTTTCCCAGCGGAGTTCGGCGATAGACTGGCTGCATTAGAGTTGGCAGAGCATAACAAGAATACTGGAGACTACCATCTGGGTTTAGCAACTGTGGTCCAACAATGCCAACATCAGGATACAAATCCATATATTCAACCATGGTTTCCAGTGATCCTGGATGAACTACAATATCAGGATTAAAAATCAAAACATAGCGCCCTCTAGAACCGCGGATTCCAACATTCATAGCACCACCAAAACCGATATTCTTTTCATTTTTAATATAAACAGCGTCACTAAACTCTCGATTGAGAAGCTCTTCCATACCAGCCGCCGGATTATTATCAATAATAACAACCTCGTAGCTTATCTTTGGTGCAGCACGTCGAATACTACGAAGCGTTTGACGCAGTAGTTTTTTTTCGTATGTGTGAACAATTAGAATTGAAACATCAATTTCTGACATATTTTCTTATTTCTGGCCCCTTAGCTTTTGTATATTTTTTAATTGCTGATCGCTTCTTTAACATTGATGGAATAATCTTAAACATGCCCAATAACCGTGACCGCGTTTGACTCTCGAAAATAAAACCGTAAATAACTCTGCTGGTTTCTCCGAAAACTAGCCATGGCAAATTAGTCAAAAAATCTATGAATGTTAAATTTTTTATTAATACAAACAGTTGATTGCGTGTTGAAAGAGCTGCGAAAAATGGTCGTTGTCCGCGGCGATTCTTCAATCTTTGCCATAAAGACTGTTTTTCAGCTCCAAACATCCCGCGATAATGCCAAGCTTTTGCAGTTGGTAAAAATTCAGCCTGCCAACCTGCTTTACGTAAACGCCAAACTAAATCACAATCTTCCCTGTAGGCGAAAAATACACCATCAAAAATTTCATGATCGTCCATTACTGATTGCAAAGCTGATAATCGAAACAATGCCATGGTGCCTGTAGCACCAAATATGTCAGTTTTATCATCGTACTGACCCGTGTCTAATTCCCCAGCACCACGATCAGACATGCGCCAGCCGCGTGATACCTTCATACCGGTCGTGTCTAAAATATCTGATTTCATGGTTTCTTCGAGCACTTCATCGCCAACTTGCTCAGCAAAGGCACGATACAATTTTGGCTGAACAGCGGAAAGACTTGGATTAGCATCAAGCGCTGCTACTAAGTTCTTAATAACGTCTGGGTCAAGAATCATGTCTGAATTCATGATCAAAATAAACGGATCCTCGGCAGCATCATCCATATGATCCAATGTGAACTGCATTAATTGATTATGACCGCCGGCAAAACCATTGTTCTTTGTGTTGCGAGCCACAATAGTGTGAGGGTAATACTCTTGCAAATAGGTCAAAGTTTCATCGGTGCTACCATTATCGAGAACGCGAAGAGTAAAATCCTTGTAAGTTTGTGCCTCGATGGACTCAAAAAGATCCGGTAAATACCGGCGATCATTCCAAACCAACATGTGTGCGTATACTTTCATATTTCTTTACCATTTCGACCGAACACAGTGAGCGGAGAAATCTAGGTCGATTTAGATCCTTCGGCTCCTTTTGGTCGCTCAGGATGGAAAACAATATTATTTTCTAAGGTGTCTCCAGTTTAGCAGATTCAGTAAAAAACAAAAGCCTTGAGATAAATATCCCATTTCGACGAACGTAGAGAGGAGAAATCTAAACGTTAAGATTTCTCAGTCGCTTCGCTCCTTCGAAATG
>JAHISC010000013.1 GCA_018818445.1 Patescibacteria group bacterium
ACTATAAACTGTGAACTGTTAAACAGAAGGACCGCATCACGAGGGATGCGGTCCGGGAGAAGGTTTGGGCGGCCAGCTCAGTCCGAGCTGAAGAGTAGCTCACCGCCTGCCACCCAGGTCTTGCAGGTGGACGGGTTACAGTCCACCTCGTAGCGGCTCGGCCAGTCCTGGCCATAGAGCAGCTCCCAATCTATGGCCTGAGGCAGGAGCGACGGCGGTACGTGGCCACACTGTCCCATGGCCTTCACCATGGCGACCATTTCCGGGTCGGCCAGGCGGGTGGGCGGCATCGAACCTGAGGTGAACCCAGAGAACTCGCCGGAGCCGTCGTTGTAGAGCACGTAGCTGGCGACTCCGCCTTGGTTGGGCCTGCTTTCAGACCAGATCGTCTCCGGTTGAATGGCGCCGAGCGGCATCAGCCTCGGACTTCCAGCGCACTGGTAGACCTCGAGCACAGCGCCACCATTTGAGGTCTTGTTGACCACGGCGTAGCAGGGCTGCGCTTCGTAGCAGCCGAAGTCGAGCATACGCTCGGCGAGCGCCTCCTTGACCGAGCCCGGGGCCTCAGTGCTGCAGCCGTATGTGTTTAGGCTGATGTTGATGATCGAGATCACGATCGCGGACACGGAGAAAAAGTAAGCCAAACTACGCTTCATGACTGTCTCCTTGGCGCCAAGCGCCGCTGTTGTTCAAGACACAGTTCTGGTGCCAAAGAGCACAAAAACTCTGCCTTGAACAAGGTGGTAAGTTAGTCTATTTGGTTGGCTTTGTCAAGAGTTAGCTAGTCTCTCGTCAATCCAAGCCGTAATTTGTTTGCGCAGAGTCAATTGCGAAGAAAAACCAAGATTTCCATGCCATTCGATTCCCGGCACATCTTGCATTAACTTCAAAGTCTCTTGGTCAAAAGTAATTATTATTCCACTATCGTTCTCGAGATCTTTAATATTCACAAAAGCATAATCACAATCATTTTCTTGGCCAAAGTTTTCCAATACTTGTTGAATTTCTTGAAGACGATTTTTGACCAACTCCTTGGCGCCGATTATTTCCAACTGCATTGTTCCGATCATTTTATTTTGCACCGGAATAACTTTGGAATCACCAAGTAAAGTTTTTTGTAATTCATCTCCAGCTAAATCAGATTTGGCGGCAAACATTTCTTGAGCTAGGTTGTCGGAAGCGCCGGATAATTCTTTGAGCCATTCCGCCATTTGGCGATCACGCTCAGTAGCGGTGCTGGATAAGTTCTGAGTGTTAGAAAGAATTCCACCATAAAGGAGCAAACCACTTTCTTTTGACGGCTGAATATTGGCTGATCTAAATCTTTCAGCTACCAGAGTAGCGGCAGCACCGACTTGTTCGATTTGTGAAGTGGCATTTGGGAATCTATCTTCGAATGTAATTTTTCGATGATCAATAATTTCAATCACTTGTTCGGCTTTGATGTTTCCTGGAAGACCGTCTGGGTCACTCATATCTAAAATAACAACCAAACCCTCATAATTTTCAATCGGACCTTGAGCCTGCTCTAGATCAAATTTTTTTAATATCCACTGCACTTCTAGCTGAGGCTCACCCCAAATATGTGCTTTAGCATCTTTACCTAGAGCTCTCAGTAATTCCGCGTAAGCTACCGAGCAACTATAGCCATCCAAATCAGGACCTTCATAGGTTGTGGTAATTATGTCGGACATACTAATCTTGCAAAAATTCTCCCATTCTAATTATTGTATTTTTAAAAACTTCTTCGATTGTCAAATTTGTTGTATCAACCACAATGTCAAAATTAGACAAATCATATGCACTGAGGCCGTAAAATTTATTGTATCTTGCTTCTTCTGATTGTTTTCGTTTTTCATCAGCTGCCACGATTTCTTCAACAGAATTATATTTGTCACGCAATGGATTGCCTTTGTCCTGCCAAACACGCTCAGCTGCCACCTGAGGATCAACTTTAAGAAACAATGTAACATCAGGTTGCTCCACAAAATGCCAGGCTACTCTGCCTTCGAAAACACCTTTTTTTATTTCTCTGGATTTTTCTTGCTGTATTCTATCTAGTTCACGGTCGCCGGCATCACTTTTTTCAAATTCAGCACTGAGCTCATCGAGTGAAACACCACGCTCGATTGCTAGTTCACGCATAATTTGCCCTATATAGGTTCGTGGCATATCAAGTTCTTCGGCTAAGCGTTTGGCAAAGGTTGATTTACCAGAACCAATATCACCACTAACAGTGATACGTAGTACTCTACGTTTTTTTAACATGTTTAGGGCTTCTTCAAAGGTCATAGTTTTGGTATTAATTCTAGCACCTCTTTTAATTCTCGTGGTACAGGTGCTGAAAAAGTTTTTTTCTTGCCCGAAGGTAAGGTAATTGTTAATTGACGAGCGTGCAGAAATTGTCGACCAATAGCCATTGGTTTGACGCCCTTGTTTCGGTATAAGGTATCACCAACAATCGGGTGACCAATTGCGTACATGTGGGCCCTGATTTGGTGCGTGCGGCCAGTGTCAATTTTCACATCGAGTAAAGTTTGATGTGGAAACCGTTTAATGACATCGTAGTTAGTTATTGCTTCGCGCCCACCTTGTGAACTTGGTCGGGCGGCCATTCGACCAGTTGTCTTAGACCGTTCAATAGGGAAATCAATTATGTCGTGATCTTTTTCCATTTTTCCAACAACAAGCGCGGTGTAATGTTTTTCAGTTTCTCGATTTTTAAACTGACTTTTTAAAAATTCAAAAGCCTCTTGAGTCTTGGCTGTAATTAAAACACCAGAAGTTCCTTTGTCTAATCGGTGAACCAGCCCAGCTCGATCACGACTATCTCCGACTTCGGCAATTTTTTCATCATGTGCTACAAGGGCGTCCACCAAAGTTGGCTCATCGCTGGTTTCTGTTTTGTGCACCAAGAGACCAGCCGGTTTATTGATAACTATAACGTCATCATCTTCGTATAAAATATCGAGCACTGCTGGAGGAAAATTAGTTAATTTCTTTGGTTTAACTAGAGCATCGTCAAAAGTGACCTTAGATTCATCTGTTATTAGGTGTTTAACAGGTACTATTTGGCCATCTACTAAAATTTGGCCATTTTTGATGGCTTTTTGTACTTGAGTTCGGCTCAATGGGAGAGTGCCTGCTACGACTTTATCGAGACGCTCTGGCTTTTCAGTTGAAAATTTAAGGGTATGCATGGGGGGAGTATGCCAATAATAGGCAAATTTGTAAATGCAGAGCTATTATAGGGGTCTTGATTTTTTTGGCTAAAATATGTAGTATTGTGGTTGTTGGAGTGAGCAGAACTTTCTAAATTGGATGAAGTTTTGGTGCGCACGCATCATAGCTATTATGGACATTTATTGTAGTGAGCGTAGCAAATTTGGATGATATACAAGGAAGAAATCGAGCTGTTATGTTGGACTGTCCAAATTGGATGAAGTTTTGGTGCG
>JAHISC010000096.1 GCA_018818445.1 Patescibacteria group bacterium
CACAGTAGGTGCTCAGACAAGTAACGGTTTTGTCAGAGCTGGAAATAACTCTCGCTTACCTTGGCCAGAAGGATTTACTTGCAGAGAAGATGCTACTCAAACGATTGAGATGCAAGCATTCTTTAACGGCACTGGCACATTTAAGCTAAGTAATGTCAACCTCGAACACTGCGCCCCATAATATGGCCGACTTATCAAATCAGCAATTCTACGAATACAATGCGCCCGGTGAAATGCCAGGTAAGAAGTTTGATTTTTCGAGAACATTAAAAATTATCATTCCTATTTTAATCATTGTTGTATTTATTGTTGCGGTTGTTGCTGTGATAAATATTATTCAAAACAATAGAACTGCACAGGATTTGCAAGATCTTCAGGACTCAGCTGATACTATGATAGATCGAGCTACAGCAGATTGTAGCAAGGCAGATGATCCAGAATTGTGCCAGAGCAGGGCATTTGTAGAAGTTGCCAGAGAAACCGGTCTAGCCGCTATGTGTGAGCAAGTCAATGAGGATGCTAAAAGAAGTTGCGTAACGTCTATTGCTTTTGATCAAGCTAATCCTAATGTTTGTAGAATTTTAACCGCTGACGATAAGCAAAAATGTGAAGATTTGGCTTGGTTATCTGCCGCTCAACGTAATGTTAACCTTGAGAATTGTGAGAAGATAAGCGATGAATCAACGCAGACTTCATGTGAAACAAATGTGATACAGATGATTCAAACTTTAGGAAAGTGTGATTCGTATAATATTGACGAGTCTTTGTGTGAGTCGTATTCAGCAATTTATGACGCAGCTACCGGCGATCCTGCTGTATGTAGGGCATTGGATGATAGTGCAGCAGTAAATGCTTGTTTAGACCTAATCACAACGGTTGATCAAGATTTTGATGGTCTTTCGGCTTTTGATGAGTTTTTATTGGGCACTAGTGACACTAATATCGATTCAGATGGGGATGGATTTGACGATGCCACAGAATATATTAATAATTTCGATCCAACACTTTAAGTTGTGATATTATTTTAGCGTATGTTTGATGATCAAATACCAGAACCAATAGATGAAACTTCGGCTGGAGAGCCGCCTCAGGGTCTAGCTATGGCTCCTACTGTTCCACCAAAACAGGAGACATCAACTCCAGCGCCAACTATGCCAGGGGCAGATCTGACTAATGATGAGCCACTTGTTCTTAATCGGCCAGCGCCCCAATTACCGCCTCAGGCTGCTCCTGATGCTGCTTCAATGCCTGCGCCATTAATACAAACTCCAGATGATCAAGATATGATCGGGCCAAAGCTAAAGAAGAAGGGGTTTGGTTTAAAGATCTTTTTATTGGTAGTTGCTTGTCTGTCTATTATTGCTGTCGCTGGTGCTTTAGCGTATACAATTATTGTTCAGCCTCCAAAGACAGAGAACCTAATAATGGATACTCCAAAAGATGAGGTAAAGGAGGATGTTGCTGAGCCTGTTATCGAAGAAGAAGAAGTTGAGGTAATGGATACTGACGGAGACGGCTTAACCGATGATGAAGAGGCTAATTTTGGAACCAATCCAAGACTGACAGATACAGATAGTGATGGTCTTAATGATAGAGAAGAGGTTAGAGTTTATGATACAGATCCACTTGATCCTGACACGGACGCTGATTCTTTTCTAGATGGAGAAGAAGTAATAAATGGATATAATCCAAATGGAGACGGCAAGCTATTTGATCTGCCAAAATAATTATGAATGAAGGAGCTGGTACAATTGAAAAGCCTGCATCGCAAAAACAGGTTAAAGCGGACAACCTAATTATCCGTGTAATGCCTAAGGAATTTTTTGGCAGAGATGTTTCAGTTTCCGCTCCAACTAAATTACCTCAAGTAAGCCCCCTTGTTACTCAACCTTTACCACTACCTAAACCTTTGCCGCAAGCAAAACAGACCCTTCCAAAAAAGAAAAAGCGAGGAGTCTGGTTTATTGTTATTATCGGTGCGTTGCTTTTGGCTGTACTTTCTATTTTGGGCTATTTTTGGCTTCAATCAGTACAAACTGAGCCAATAGAAGAACCGACTATTATTATTCCAGAGCCAGAACCAGAGCCAGTTCCAAAACCGATTCTACCTTCACGAGGTCAGGATACTGACAGTGATGGATTAACAGACGTCGAAGAAGAATTATACGGAACAGATTATAGAAATCCAGATTCAGACGGAGATTCATTTCTAGACGGTAATGAAGTTTTTCATCGTTATGATCCGCTGGGATTTGCTCCATCTACTTTATTGGATACTGGAGCAGTAAAGGAATTTTTTTCAGATAAGGACGGGGTTCAATACTCAATTACTTATCCCGCAGAATGGTCAACTTTTCCGGAAATAAATTTTACATGGTTTAGTTCAAAGACAACTAATTTTCCTCCGCGATTTAGTGTTGAGATCCATGAGAAAGATTTAGCAAGCCAAACTTTGAAAGATTGGTACGAAGCTATTGAGGCGGTAGGTAACGGGGCTGCAGATTTGAAAAATATTACTACAAAAAATGGCTATAGCGGGCTGGAGAGTAATGATCAGCGTAAGGTTTATCTTAACGTCGATGCTTCTGTAATTGAATTCACGTATGAACTCGATGAGACTAAGGTGATTAACTACTCACAAACTTTTCAAATGTTTGTGAACAGTTTTAGTGTTCAGCCATGATAAGCATCGATTTCAATCAGACGCTTGCTTTATCCGGGGCTCAGCTTACAGAAAAGCTGATTGCTAATATTGAGGATGAGATTAATCAGGAAGTGGGAAGTAATTTTGATGGTCAGATTAGTGCCTTATTGGTTTCAGATCATGAGATTAAGAAGTTGAACCGTATATATCGGCACAAAGATGAGATAACTGATGTTCTTTCATTTTCGTATTTAGAAGAAAAGAGAAGGGAAGAGAATATTGGTGATATTGTTATTTCTTATGATCAAGCTTTACGTCAAGCACAAAATAATGACATAGAACTTGAATTAACTGATCTTTTAGTGCATGGTGTACTCCATGTTCTGGGCTACGACCATGAGTTACCAGAAGACGCTAAAATAATGTTTTCAGTACAAGATCGTATTGTTGCTAACGCTTTATGAATTTATCAAAGTTTTTTAAGAGTTTTCGTTACGCTTTCCATGGTTTGTATTTAATAGCCAAAGGAGAGCAAAGTTTTCGTGTTCAATTATTAATTGGAACCGTTGTTATCATTTTAGTAGTTGTTTTCCCGTTAGAGGCATGGGAAAGGATTTTGATGATTTTAATGGTGTCAGCAGTGCTTGTCTTGGAGGTTATAAATAGCATTTTTGAGCGAATTTCTGATGCTTTAAAACCGCGTTTACATCCTATGGTTAAAGAAGTTAAAGATATGATGGCAGGAGCTGTTTTATTAACCTCAGTTACTGCGGTAGTGGTTGCGGTATTGATCTTTTATTCATATTTCATTTAAACTTCATCAGTAGTCGAATTTCTGATATAATATCCAGAAGCAATATGGCAGATGAAATAATCACAGGTCTAGATATCGGTTCTTCACGGATCCGTGTTGTAGTTGGCCAACCAATGCCGGTTGAGGACAACAAAAATCAGCTTCATATTATAGGAGCTGTTGATGTGGCTTCCTCGGGCATTCATAAAGGCAGTATTTCCAGTATGGAGGATGCTGTTTCTTCGATTTCTAAAGCTTTAGAGCGTGCAGAGCGGATGACTGGTGTTGCTCTCAATCATGCTTGGGTTTCTATTGCTGGTCAACACATTCTGGTTCAGGAGAGCAAAGGTGTTATAGGAGTATCGCGACCTGATGGTGAGATTCAAGAAAATGATGTTGAAAGGGCTATCGAAGCTGCCAGAACAGTAGTAACTCCGTCCAATTACGATATTTTGCATGTTATACCAAAAAGTTTTACAGTCGACGGCCAGCACGGTGTTAAGGATCCGGTCGGTATGTCAGGTATAAGATTGGAGGTTGATGCAGTAATCATACAAACACTTTCTTCACATATTAAAAATCTAACTAAGAGCGT
The DNA here is from genome assembly GCA_018818445.1 of Patescibacteria group bacterium. Lineage (GTDB taxonomy): Bacteria > Patescibacteriota > Patescibacteriia > UBA9934 > UBA9934 > JAHISC01. The sequence continues at coordinate 4,033 of JAHISC010000096.1, forward strand.
TTATCGTACTGGTTTGGAGATTGATGACTTGGTTTTCTCTCCTTTGGCAGCTGCAGAAGCTGTTTTGACACAAAGACAAAAAGAGCTAGGCGTCTGTGTAATCGATATAGGAGCCAGTACAACAAGCATTGCTGTCTATGAAGAGGGGGATATTCTGCACACTGCGGTTCTTCCAATTGGCGGGGACCACATAACTAACGATATAGCTATTGGGCTTAGAACTTCCCTCGAGGTAGCAGAAGAAGTCAAAAAGGAAATGGGCAGCGCAATCCCAGATGATGTAGACAGAAAAGAACAACGTTCCTTAAAGGAATTTGGTTCAGCAGAGGATGACCCTGTTAAGACAAGATTTATTTCAGAGATAATTGAGGCTAGGGCAGAAGAAATTTTTGAATCAATTGATGATGAATTAAGGAAAATTGATCGTAGCGGCATGCTTCCAGTAGGAGCAGTGCTCACTGGCTCAAGTATGCAGCTTCCAGGCATGCTCGATGTTGCTAAAAGGGTTTTGCGCTTGCCAGCTCAGATTGGTACGCCTCTTGGAGTAAGTAGTGTCATAGATGAGGTAGCTAACCCAGGTTATGCTACAGCTATAGGCCTTGTAGTCTGGGGTTTTAATATAAGCAACACTAGTCATAAGAGATTTGGTTTTAAACTGCCTGAATTTAAGGCTTTAGGTCAAATTACAAATAAAGCAAAAGAATGGATAAAGCGTCTAGTTCCTTAGGTAGTAGGAAACTAGACGGACTGCTCTTGTGGCAGTCCTTTTTTTATTCACAGGTATTTTTTGACAGTGAACACAACTGTGATAAGTTGTGAGTACAAATTTTGTTTAACGTTAGCAGTTTTGAATAAATTTAGTGTTCAAGTATGGCACAAATAAAACCAGAAATAGAAACATTTGCAAAACTTAAGGTTTTGGGTGTTGGCGGAGGTGGCGGATCAGCGCTAAATAGAATGATCAAGGAGAGAGTAAAGGGTGTTGATTTTATTGCTATTAATACTGATGTTCAGGCACTGCACAGTAACCTTGCTCCAACCAAAATTTCTATTGGTAAAACAGTCACTCGAGGACTCGGCGCTGGCATGAATCCAGAATTAGGTAGAAGAGCAGCAGAGGAAAATGCCAATGATATTAGAAATAAAATTGCTGGCGCTGACATGATCTTTTTAACTGGCGGATTGGGAGGCGGAACCGGTAGTGGAGCTTTGCCTGAGTGCGCCAAAATTGCCAGAGAGGCCGGTGCATTAACTGTTGCAGTTGTTACAAAGCCTTTTGGTTTTGAAGGAGCGCAGAGGAAAAGAATCGCAGATGATGCTTATTGCGAATTAGCTGAACAGGTTGATACAATCATTACAATTCCTAATGATAGAGTTTTACAAATTATCGATAAAAAAACATCACTCTTAGAAGCCTTTCAAATTGTTGATGATGTTTTGCGACAAGGGGTTCAGGGAATCTCCGAAATAATTACTCTTCCTGGTCTAATTAACGTCGATTTTGCTGACGTTAAAGCTATTATGCAAAATTCAGGCTCGGCTCTCATGGGCATTGGATCGTCAACTGGAGATAATAGGGCAGTGGAGGCAGCTAAGCTAGCCATTGCTAGTCCGTTACTTGAGTTGTCCATCGATGGGGCTAAAGGAATATTGTTTACAGTCACCGGTAGTCCTGATCTGGCAATGTATGAAGTAGCAGAAGCAGCGAAAGTTATTACCGGTTCAGCTGACGATGACGCTAAAGTAATTTTTGGAGCGCATATCGACGAGAGCATGCAAGATGAAGTTAGAATCACTGTTGTAGCTACTGGCTTTGATGGTCGCGAAAGAAGAAACGCTCCAAGTCTGGCTGGTGACGTGGAAGTAAGTCCGCATGGTAGTTGGTCTCCACCAAGTAGACGTGAGGAGTCAATGAGCAACTCAGTTCAGCCACAAGATTCTCCATTTGAAAAACGTCGAGTATCTTCTTCTGTTGA
>JAHISC010000097.1 GCA_018818445.1 Patescibacteria group bacterium
GGTGATAGAAACTATAAAAGAAGTAACCGCATTGTTAAGATCCATTTTCGCGTTCCTAGAGAAGCGCGGCTTTTGGCAAAAAAGATTTTAAAATCAAAAAGTGCTTTAAGGAGACAGATTTTAAGCGAAAAAATTCTAGCAGTTTTATCAGAGGCGGCTCGTATTCAAAATTGTAGTGTTGAGATTTCAAATACTCGGCAATTTCATAAAAAATCTGGTGGCAGAACAGTAATGAAACAATACGGTTTTTACCGTCCAACGTCTTGTCATATCTACATTACCAACAGAACAGCAGTACGTGGTCAAGTTCTAGCGGCAAAGACTTTTCTAGACACTCTGTTGCATGAGTGGATGCATCATTATGATTTTTGTCACCTAAAATTAAATTCAATTCATAGTAAGGGTTTTTACATGCGGCTTTCATCTTTAAAGGATAAACTCGCCAGAAATAATATATTTGATATACTGAAGACAGATGAATAACCAACTCATTAAAACGAGTTCAATTCTTCTAATATTATCGGCGATCGGTATGATTGTTTCAGTTTTTATTTTTTCTGCTTTTGGTTTTGGATTATTGATCACCGCAAGATTGTTATTATTGATCGGTTTTATTTTAGTGCTATTTAAAAAATAATATGAATTTCGATAGTTTACTTTTTCTTTTAAATACTTGTGCGGCGCTGACAGGCGGTTTTGTTCTCTGGGGTTGGCTAATGTCACTTCAAGGTCGCCGAAGGAAAGACGGTGAGCCTTGGCAGGAGGCATCAAAATTACTATTATCTCCAGCACTTGGTAGTTTGTTCCTGATGTTAGTAATTTATTTTGTAATTCTAATTTTACACGCTCCAAAAGCCCAAGCACTACATGAATTCTTTCTAGAAAGAGGCTTTTATCTGGAACAGTTGTTAGGAGTTGAACTTTTACCGGCTCTGTTATTATCGTTAGTATTAATTTTCAGTTGTATTTTGTTCTTTGCCAAAAAAGTGACGCCAATGGTAGCTGAAATAATTTTCTTTTTTCTACTAGTTTTTCTATTGGTATTCTTAATCACGCCAATCTGTGTTACACCATTATCTCTTGGTATATATTGGTCAATTCAACGTTTGGTTCCTATTTTTACTCTGGGCAGTTTATCTGTTTATTCTTATTTGCTTTATAGGGATCGCGCATTCATGAAAAAGAATTCTAGTATTTGTAGATCAGCAATTTATGTTATTTTGTTTGGTCTAGCTCTTAGTCTATTAAATTCAACTTTTGAGATGAGTCAAAACTTAGATTTTAACTTCTATTTTAAAGTCGCACAATTGTCATCTGCAATTATAATTTTAACAATTGTTTTTGTAGTTTTCCCTTGGTTGAAAATATTTCAACATAAAAAAGAGATTAAGAAAGTCTATGAGCTTGAAATTTTGGCTGGCTCAATCTTATTCACAACTCTAATAGCAAGGCTTATAATCGGTAATTTTAGCGGAATCTCTATTTCTGTATCAACTTTTTTTGTCATATACGCTATTGCAACTGTTTTATTATGGTTAATCATGAGGCTTCTCTATAAAAAGCGTTATGATTTCTAATTTTCTTTTTCTGATCGCTGGTTTGATGCTGCTTATCAAGGGAGCTGATTATTTAGTTGATGGATCCAGTGATATTGCTAAAAAGTTGAAAGTTTCTGGTTTGGTGATTGGTTTAACGGTTGTTGCATTTGGAACATCAGCACCAGAGTTGGCAGTCAATGTTATCTCATCTATTCAAGGAAATACAGAAATTGCGCTTGGCAACATCAACGGAAGTAATATCGCTAATATTCTTCTCGTGATTGGTATAACAGCCTTGATAACAAGAATTCCGGTGCAGAGTAGAACAATGATCAAAGAAGTGCCGTTCATGATTTTGGCCGGGGTTGTTTTGGTTTTTATCATGCTAGACGGTCCACTCGAGGGCGCAGCAGGAAATATTATATCCAGAATTGACGGCATCATGTTGCTTTGCTTTTTTGCGATCTTCTTGTATTACATGTATTTGTCGGCTCGTGATATTACAACAGCTACGATTGAACGAGCTAAGTATAAACTTTGGAAATCAGTCTCTTTAACAATTTTTGGATTAGTCGGCCTGTTACTAGGCGCTAAATTAACAGTTCTTGGAGCAAGTGGAATAGCTCTAGGATTGGGGATTACTCAAGGCTTGGTAGCCTTAACTTTGATCGCTGTTGGTACTTCTCTACCAGAGCTGGTTACCGCTATTGTAGCAGCGCGAAAAGGAGAGACGGATTTAGCTGTTGGTAATGTTGTAGGCTCAAATATTTTCAATATTTTATTTGTTCTTGGCATTACAGCCACAATTACACCGATCGCAGTAAACCTCGCGCAGTTAACTGAC
>JAHISC010000098.1 GCA_018818445.1 Patescibacteria group bacterium
AAATTTGCATTTTCACTCCATTTTAGCTAAACTCACTCTATACTTTAAATCTAAATCCTTATGAATTTCTTAGAAACCCGCCGTCAAATCGTCTTTGCCATCGCTTTTACTATCTTTGTTGTCGCTCTTGTTTATGCCGGTTTGGCCAACTCAAATGCTATTAAGTACCGTGGCCTAACTCTTGTGGAAGAAATCCAGATGGACGATGCAACACGAGTCGCTGTTGAAGCTCGAATCGCTACCACGAAAGCAGCCATTGCAGCTCAAAAGGGTAGTGCAGATATGGATCTCAATCTTTACACCAACCTAGCTTTCGACGCCAGTTTGCTAGGTGACTTAGTTTTGGAGCGCGAAACCTACGAGGAATATTTCACACATAATTCCATTAACTACACAGCCTGGAATAACTACGGTAATGTCTTGGCTGCTATGGGCGACCCTAAAAAAGCAGAAGAGGCTTACAGAAAAGCAGTTGAATTGCAACCACACGAAGAATTTTATCGCGACTTAATCGATCTTATTCGTAAAAATGATCCAGAGGGTGACAGAGAAGAAGAAGTTCGCGATTTGTTACTAGAAGGAGTTGACAGAGTTGGGCAAAAACCCTGGTTCATGGTTGTACTGGCAGAATGGTACATGGATAATGGTGATTGCGAACGAGCACTCGATCACTACGAAGTTGCAGCCACGCTCATTCCAGACAACGAAGCCTTGATTACCGAATACGAAGCTGCACAAAAAACCTGCACTCAAAAGTAAAAAGTGATAAAATAGACAGTACTATGAAATGGATTACAAGTGCTGTCTTTTTTTCTTTGTTATTTGCTCTGCCGGCCAAGGCCATGACACCCAATGACACTTTTTATTCAGAGCTTTGGTATTTACCACAAATTTCTGCTGAGTCTGCTTGGGAGAACGCGACTGGTTCAGATGGAGTTGTTGTAGCAGTGTTGGATGCTGGGATTGACCTCGATCACCCAGATTTAGTTGATAATATTTGGATCAATAGTGGTGAAATAGCCGGTAATGGACTTGATGATGATGGAAATGGTTTTGTGGACGATGTGTATGGTTGGGATTTTGTGGACAATGATAACTCACCTGTGCCTGAGACAAATTCAGAAGCTCTTGCTGAAGCTATTTCGCACGGTACTGTAGTGTCCGGAATTATTGGTGCAACTGGAAATAATAGCCAGGGAACTGTTGGCCTTAATTGGCAGGTTAAAATTATGTCACTACGGATGCTAAATTATGTTGGCGTTGGTGACTCAATCGCAACTTCTAAGGCAATTGATTATGCTGTTGCTAACGGAGCTGATGTGATTAATCTTAGTTTTTCTGGAGATACCATGGACACTTTGCTTAGCAACTCCATTGAAAAAGCTTATGAGGCTGGCGTGGTTATTGTAGCTGCTATGGGCAATGACAATTTAAATACTGATTCCACACCAATTTATCCAGCTTGCTTTGGAGCTTATGACGTGGAAGATTGGGTGATTGGTGTTGCAGCAACCACTAAAACCGATGAAAAGACCAGTTTCTCTAATTTTGGCTCAGCTTGTGTTGACCTTAGCGCACCTGGTGTAGAATTTTTTGGCCTGAGTTATTTTGATCCGCCGCTTGGTTTTGACCGCGCTTATGGCAATAGCTGGTCTGGAACTTCCATGGCTGCGCCAGTTGTCTCCGGCACCGTTGCACTTATTTTAAGTGATTTCCCTAATTTATCACCAGCTCAAATACGCACTATTCTTAAACTCTCGGTCGATCCAGTGGTCTTAACATCTCAGCTTTCTGGCAAAATGGGCGCTGGTAGAATTAACGTAGCCAGAGCTTTAGAAGTGGCTGGTCAGTTTTCTACAGTCGAGGCGGCCAGTACCTCGATCCGTTATATTTCCGGTGAGTCTTTCTCAACAGTATACGCCGTTGACGAAACCAATAGTCGTTATGTTTTTACCGATTCCAAAACTTTCTTTACCTACGAGGATAGTTTTCAAGTAGTAGAAAAAGTGCCGGACAGTGAACTATCTGAGTATCCTTTGGCTGGTGTAGCTCTTCCGAAAGCCGGAGTCGTTTTAGT
>JAHISC010000099.1 GCA_018818445.1 Patescibacteria group bacterium
AAAGTTACTCGAGGAACAACCCTACCCTCACGCTTTAAAAAGCTTCGTTTTGTCTTGGCAAGTGCATTAACAGCAGCAATATAACCTTCGTTATGAGCTGTGTGAGTGAATTGCAAGCCTCCAGATACATCACCAGCGGCAAAAATATGCGCAACGCTTGTCTGAAGATTATCTTTTAACACCAATCTATCTTTGGCATCAATTTTGATTCCTGCTTTCTTAAGCTGAAGATCAGCAATATTAGCTCGTTTACCAGCAGCAAACAAAATCTTCTCCGCTAATATAGACTGACGTGGCTGACTCCCAGTCTGATAACCAATTCGAAGTTTTCTTCCTTCTTTTTTAGCTGATAGAGTTTTTGTCTTAGTCTTGATGTTAATACCTTGTTTTTCCATCTCCTCACGAGCCAGTTTACTAATATCCTCATCTTCTCGGGTCAAAATATTTGCTGAGATCTCTAAAATCGTTACCTTGCTGCCAAGTAAGTTGAAAAACGTAGCAAACTCACAAGCAACTGGGCCGCCGCCGACTATAGCAATCGATTCTGGTAGTCTCTTCAAAGAAACAGCTGCACGATAATCCAAATAATCAATACTTTCTATACCGTCAATTGGTGGAACATAGGTATTACTACCAGTAGCAATGATTATCTTCTTTGCCTTGAACTTCTTACCAGCTGCTTGAATTGTATGACTATCAACAAAACTTGCTGTGCCATGTACAACATCAATGCCAAATTTATCGGCTAATTTTTGCATTTTCTGACCATCACCAGTAATCGCTTTAACCACAGCATCTTTACGCGCCATAATTCTAGCAAAAGAAAAACGAACTGAGGAAGCATAAACACCAAAATCATCAAGATTATTTTTTGCTAAGTGGTACATTTTTGCCGACTGCAATAAGGCCTTTGTTGGTACACAAGCCCAATTTGGGCACTCCCCTCCCAACTTACCTTTTTCAACAAGGCAAACCTTGGCACCTTCTGAAGATGCAACTTCGGCTGCAGCAAATCCGGCTGAGCCAGCGCCAATAATAATCAAATCATATTGCTTAGCTCGTACATTTTGTTTTTTTGCTTTTTTTCTCATATTTAAAATAATGAACGGCCAAGATTCCATAATCTCTCATCGCCGTGAACCTTTAAATAATACCACCATTCAACGCCCCAAAGATAAGCTTCATCAACTCCAATCCTTTCCGCTAAACTAACATGACGCATTAAATCAGCCGCTGTAAAGAGAGAATAATATACTTCTAACTTACTAACATCACTTTTATCCCAATAGCTGGGGAACCAAGGCTCAGCCTGTAATTCTGACACAATTACTGAGTCAACAAATGGATTAGCTAGCTTTTTTTGTGTGGCATAAACCATGTCACTGACTGGAATTGGCAAAAAACCAACAACCGGATTCCAAGCCCACTGATAAACACTTACACCCAAAACATCAGCCGGAATAGCGCTAGCAAGCCAAATTGACTGTTCACCACTGGCAGTAAGCTGGATTGGATGATTTGGGTCTAAAACTCTAACTGTATCAACCTTAAAGAAAAGTTGTGCTGGGTCAATACTCTCACAAATACCAAATGAAAATAATGCTTCATTCTCAATTTGCCAGCGCAGTAGAGCTGGATGATTTTTGTAGCGTGTTACAGTTTCTGCAATAAAAGAATTTACGGCAGCTGCCTGTTTATCGCGAGAAGCCCCTTCAACCCAATCTGGTGCAAAACACTCTGGCCATCTAGGAACCTTGACACCTATCACTAAAGTTACCTCAGTGTCATGTTTAGCAGCTTCATCCATCATCCAGTCAATTGTTTCAAAGTTTCTCTGCCCCTCGATTGGTTCTACAGCTGACCAATAAACCGGCAGACGAATTTTTTTAACCTGTAGATCATCTAAAATAGCTAAGTATGTTTCTTGCCAATCCAAACCAAGCTCCTCAGCATATCTGTCTGAAAAAGTAACTCCAAGTTCTAAGTCACCTGGCGTAAACCAGCTATATAAAGTTGTACTAAAAATTGAAATCACTAGCGCAAAAAGAACACTGATGCGAAACGCTCGTGCCCATTTTGCGTAATGCCCTCCCCACATAAACTAAATTTCTTCTTTTTTCTCGTGCAAAAATGCTAACCAACTTTCGATAAATCTTATAGCAACCTTTAACGGCGCTTCAATGATGAAATCGAAAAAGTAAATGAAAACATTAATCTTAGCCACTTTAACCGAAAGCCAACGACCAGCTCGTACTAGTGGCAGCATGAAGATATCAAACAGAGTTCCCGGCAAACTACTTCTAGCTCCAGAAAGAACAATATCTTTTGTAGATGTTCTGATCCTGATTCCAAAGAAAGTGACCAAGGAGAGGAAGAATAGGAATAAGGTTATTGATAGCCAATTGAAACCTATGTTATAGAGGAATGTTCCAATCAAGCCGTAGGTAAATAGGAAGGTTATTGCGTAAACTGCATCAAAAATCTTAGACCAGGCACTGAAACTTTCACGCTTGACATGGGTATTGAGAAACTCCTGGTCTGCTCCAACAACCAAGGCTCGCACAGCTGCTCGATGGTCTCTCTTATTTTTGTGTTCCTTAATACTGACCGTTAAAGCAATAAAAGCCAAGAATAAAGGATGGAAAAGTATATTTATACCAAGCGGAACCCAGTTTGTCTCATGCAGAATCCAAAGGTCGTAAGGTACCTCGAGAATAATTGCTAAAAGCATTTTAGTAATAAACAAAAACATCACTGACCGAGTGACTGTTCGGCGCAATCTGGTTCGGAAATCTTTTGTTCGTTTGGTTAAAATCCTAGCTACAGCAGCGTCGAGTTTCTCCGGATCTTGTAAAAGTATTAGAAATTCATCTGGATCATGTTGAATAACATCTTTAATAACATGAAAAACACTGGTCTTCCTCCTGAGAAGTATCGACAGTTTAATCATTACAGGATGCGTCAACTGTTTTTCGACT
>JAHISC010000100.1 GCA_018818445.1 Patescibacteria group bacterium
GAAATCGACCGCAAGCGCCACGAACGAGAGGTTTAAAATATTGTGCTATAATGTACCTAATCTAATTTCTTAATTTTTTCTTATGAATTGGTACATTGAAGTACTCAAAAAGTACGTTGTATTCAAAGGCCGCGCAGGCCGCAGGGAGTTTTGGATGTTCGTTCTATTCAACCTAATCATCAGCTTAGTGCTCAGCCTTATTGAAGGCTTGTTCAGCGACGACACCAGCATCCTTTCTGGTATCTACTCGCTAGCAATCTTGCTACCTAGTTTAGCCGTAGGTGTTCGCCGACTCCATGACACCAACCGCAGCGCCTGGTGGTTGCTCCTTCTATTGATACCAATTATTGGTCCAATCGTCCTCATTGTCTTCTATGCACTCGAGGGAGACAAAGCAGCCAATCAATATGGTCCAGTTCCTCCAACAGAACCAGCTAAGACAAAAAAATAGATAAATAAAAACACCGCCCAGGCTTACCTGGACGGTGTTTTAAATTACCTTCTATTCAGTTTCAGATAAAAATTCTTCAACATTTGTTGTTATATGTGAGTAAACACAATTTGCTCCTTTATCGAAACAGATATCCATGCCTCCGATCCAAATTCCTGCTTGAGTTGCTTTGGCTTTCAAAATAATCTTGGTAGTTGTCTCTTCCGCAATATCCGTCTTTAGTGCGAAAGATGTCATATCCTCAAAAATCAAATCACTTAGGTCTGAAAACTCCGGTTCTGTTGCATAAACTGTAACTCCTCCTAGATAAGTGTTGCCGATATCGATGCTGTGCAAAAACAAAGGATCTTTATCTGCATTTTCGATATTAACGCTAATATCAAACTCATCGCCAACTACGATATTATCCGGTACATCGATCGTCACCGGGGTAGTATTCTCACTAAAGCAACCTCCTCCTACAAGCACGAGCACGGCAGCAAGCAAAATAGTCTTTTTCATATAATTAGTTACAATTACCAACACACTCCGGTGGAGTTATGTTGAGTTTATAATAGTATTTTGGCTGCCAGCATCCACGCGACGCGTTCCAAGGGGAGGAGCCACGAGTTTCGTACAAATATAGCCCCATATCCAGGTTAGCATAAGGGTCAGTTTTATGTCCACCATCTTGATATTGCGGAGTAGTTGCTTCGGTTGAATCGAGAATCTGGAAATAGCCAAAAGCGCTCGACTGTTTATTCTTAATCATTTGCCAACCGCTCTCACAATCAATGATAGTATCTAATAAAACAAAATCGCACTCATACGCAGAGCATTGCTCTTTAAGATACTCGCGAGGAGGCAAAGCATCTTCAACTTCTGGTGCAGCAATGGCAGCAAGAGTCAAAGAAGCGACCATAGAGGTCGAGATAAAAAAGAGAATGACTAGCTTGATAGAACCTTGATTCATAAAAGTATTATATCAGGTTTACTCTTGTTCTCGCATGTCATTACAGCGACCAGTGCCGCACCAGGCAACAGCTAAAGCATCAGCCGCATCGTCTGGCTTAGGAGTCTCTTTAAAACCAAAAAGTGTTTTTACCATCTCTTGGATTTGCTGTTTTTCTGCCTTACCATATCCAGTGACTGACATTTTAACTTCATTTGGCTTGACTTCGATAATGTCTAAGCCTTGTTCCTCTGCTAGCAACAAAATGACTCCCCGTGCTTCTGCAACCTTGAGTGCAGTAGTTGTACTTTTGGCAAAAAATAATTCTTCAATTACCAATGTTGTTGGTTGATACTTTGCAATCAGCACACGTAAATCCTCAAAAATCTCTAAAAGTCGTGCTGCATGCCCTTTTTCTTTGCTGGTAGTAATCACGCCATGAGTCAAACAATACCAATCACGGTTCTTTTCTTCGATGATACCAAAACCACACCGACCATAACCTGGATCGATACCGAGAATGCGTTTCGTTACGGATTTGCTCATCATAAAATTTGTCATCCTGAGCGACCCTGAGTGGAGCCGAAGGGGAGCCTAAGGATCTTATTGTATCTTTGAAAATAAATCTAGTCAGTTAGGATTCATTATTTCGATTAAATCAATCTTTTTTTGTCTTCTCCAGCCTTTTAATTGTTTCTCGCGACTAATCGCATAATCGATATCTCCAAATCCTTCCCAGTAAACTAATTTTGAAACATTGTACTTTTTTGTGAAGCCTTCTATCGCTCCTTCTCTGTGTTGTATTACTCTACTTAACAGATTGTTTGTTACGCCAATGTAAAGCACTGTGTGACTATTACTAGTTAAAATGTAAACGCAGTATAACTTTTCTTCCATTCGGCTAAACCTTAAGACGATCGCTCAGGATGACAAAAATATCCATAACAACTACCCAGCGTTTGTAAATACATTCGTAACATCTTCGTCTTCATCTAGTGTTTCAATAATTAGACCTAATTTTTCTTCATCTTCAGACGAAAGCGCGACTTTATCTTTGGCTAGATACTCCAAGTCAGCACTTTCAACTTTAAAACCAGCAGCTTCTATAACCTCTTTTATCTTTTTCAAATTGCTAATCGAAGAAACCACTTCCAAGCCATTTTCTTCATCCCAGTTAATCTCCTCAGCTCCAGCTTCGATCAATTCCAGCTCAACCTGATCACGATCGATAGCCCCTCCCGATAATTCGCTACGAACTATTCCTTTGCGCTCAAACATCCACTTCACCGAAGCTCCCATGTTACCACCCAGCTTATTAAAAATAATTTTTACATTAGTCAAAGCTCGATTTGTATTGTCAGTCATGGCCTCCACTAGCAACGCTGCACCGCCTGGTCCCATAGCCTCATAAAGGACAGTCTGAATTTGCACTCCATCTGCCCCTTCACCGGTACCACGAGCAATAGCTCGCTCAATATTTTCCTTTGGCATATTAGCACTTCGAGCCTTTTCCATTATCAAACGCAAACTAAAGTTCATTGTCGGATCTCCCCCACCGTCGCGAGCACAAACCGTAAGTGCCTTGGAGAGCTTGGAAAAAATCTGCCCTCGCTTAGCGTCCGCCGCGCCTTTCTTTTGTTTAATTGAGTGCCATTTGGAGTGTCCGGACATAAAAGTAGTAGATTGTAGGTAGTAAAAAGTGAAAAAAACTAAAACTTCCTTACTAGGAAATTAGCATGAAATTCGTTTTTTTTCAACTAAAAGACCAGGGAACTAACCCTGGTCTTTTAAATCACTATTCTTTTTCTTCTGCAGTCTCTTCGACCGCTTCCTCACCAATTTGCGGGCCGGTTTCCTCGATGTCGTCATCCAGCTCACTGGCCTGTACTACATCTTCTTCGTCATCCATGTCTTTCTCTGTGTCCTCTGTAAGACTCTTTCCAAACCCTGTTCCAGCTGGAATTAGGCGACCAATAATTACGTTTTCTTTAAGACCTGTCAAACGATCAATCTTACCCGTAATCGCAGCATTGATTAATACTCGAGCTGTCTCTTGGAAAGAAGCAGCTGACAGCCAGGACTCAGTTGAAAGTGAAACTTTGGTGATTCCCAAGAAAAGTTCTTCGAATTCTGCCATTTTCTTTCCACCATTTTCCTTAACCTTATCAAACTCTTCGTAAAGAGTTGCTTTCTCCAATATTTCACCTGGCAAAAAGTCCGTTTCACCAGGATTAGCCACTCGAACACGGCTAAACATCTGACGAATAATAATCTCGATGTGCTTATTGTTAAGTTTTTGACCCTGGGAAGAATAAATAGACTGGATTTCAGTAGATAGATATTTCTGAACAGCTCCGCGACCCTTATATTTATAAAGAGCCTGCAAATCCCAGTGACCTTCTGTTAGTGCGTCTCCTGCCATGACTTCGTCTCCATCCTTAATGTATAGAGCGTATCCTCGAGGGATTATGTACTCTCTCACCTTCTCTGCGTCATGAACAATTATCATCTTTGTCTTAGCTGCTTCAGAAACTGAACCAGCTACTTCCGAAAGAATCTTCTCTCCATCTTTGGTTTCACCAATGACATCACCAACTCTAACGCTGTCACCAGCTTTAACCTTTACAGAGCCGCCACGGCCAACCGCGTATTCTGTTTCTTCGGTAGCAACGTAACGAATACGAACAATTTTTTGTCCTGGTCGTGTGTCAGTCATTTTCTTTCCTGTTCCCACTTGAACGATTGAACGCTCAGCAGTTTCGATACTTACTTTTCCAGAAACCTCAGTCATGATAGCTTTTCTCTTTGGAATACGAGCTTCAAACAATTCTTCCACACGCGGTAAACCTTGCGTAATGTCTTTCCCGGCAACACCTCCAGTGTGGAAAGTACGCATAGTCAACTGTGTTCCAGGCTCACCAATGGATTGTGCTGCAATCGTTCCTACAGCTGCACCCAATTTAACAAGTTTGTTGTAAGCTAGA
>JAHISC010000014.1 GCA_018818445.1 Patescibacteria group bacterium
ACCTTCTTTATCACTTCTTTGGCTCCCAAGTCCCCTGCCTGCCCTTTTTCTTCTACTTCCGTCTTTACAAAGGCAACACTCGAAACTCCGTCACCCTCTTTTTTGAAACGCATCACACGTACACCTTGAGTTGAGCGACCTAGAGTCGAAATAGATTTTACAGCTGTACGAATAACTTGTCCTGCTTGCGAAACTGCTAACAAATCACGCTTGGAATCTTTTTTTACAATACGCGCTGCCACAAGTTTACCTGTCTTAGCCGTAACTTTGGCAGTACGAATTCCAGAGCCGCCACGCTTTTGTATTTTGTACTCACGTAGATCAGTTCGTTTTCCATAACCATTTTCCGATATAACCATCAGATTTCTACCAGCTTTGGCCTGCTCTTTCTTAAGGGTTCCCATTCCAATAACCTGGTCACCACCTTTCATCTTAATTCCACGAACACCAGAAGCAACTCTGCCCATTTGGCGAACATCTTTTTCAGAGAAACGAATCGACATAGCATTCGATGTCACTAAAATAATGTCGTCTGTGCCAGTGGTAGTTTTTACCCACTCTAGTGAATCACCGTCTTTGAGTTTAATAGCAATCAAACCTGAATTACGAACATTTTCAAAATCAGCGACATCGGTTTTCTTAATAGTTCCATTTGTCGTGACCATTATAATGTATTTAGCAGCGCTCAAATCAACCGAGTTCATTGTTGCTGTCACTTTTTCACCGGCAGCGAGCTGCAAAAAGTTGACTATCGCCTGGCCTTTAGCAGTTCTCGAAGCCTCTGGGATCTCATAAACCTTCAATTTAAATACTCGTCCACGAGAAGTGAAAAACATTATGTCCTGATGAGTAGAAGCAGAGAAAATTGACTCAACAATATCTTCTTCTTTGGTAGAAAGTCCCATTACACCCTTGCCGCCGCGCGACTGTGCCTTAAAAGTATCTGGCAGCACGCGTTTGATATAGCCGTCCTTGGTCATCATAACAATTGTTTGCACGTCTGGAATAACATCTTCCATAGAAAATTCCTTTGTTCCAGCTTTGACAATTTTTGTTCGACGCGGCTCACCGTATTTTAATTTAACGTCCTCTGTTTCTTTACGAACAACGCCCATGATTCTCTTTTCTGATTTCAAAATGGCTATTAATTCTTTGATCAGTTTCATTAATTCAGCATGTTCTACTTCAATCTTGATACTTTCCAAATTAGCTAGAGTCTGTAAACGCATTTCCAAAATCGCAATAGCCTGGCGCTCAGAAAGTTTGAATTTCTTAATCAAATTAATTCGTGCTTCGTCTTTGTCTTTGGACTTTTTGATGGTTTTGATTACTTCATCAATTTTTGCCAAGGCCAAAAGCAATCCTTCCAAAATATGAGCGCGGTCTTGTGCTTTTTCTAGATCAAACTCAGTACGACGACGCACTACTTCACGACGATGCTTAATAAATTCTTCCAAAATCTGCTTGAGCCCTAAAACTCTTGGTTGAATTCCATCAACCAATGCCACCATATTAAAATGAAAAGCAGTCTGGAGTTGAGTTGATTGGTAGAGCCGATTCAAAACTTTACGCGGGTAAGCATCTTTCTTTAATTCAATAACAACACGCACCCCTTCTTTATTTGATTCGTCTCGCAAATCCTTAATGCCTTCCAATTTCTTATCTCTAACAAGCATGGCAATTTTTTCGAGCAAACTAGCCTTATTAACCATGTAAGGAATTTCATTAACAATAATCTGGTTAAAGCCGCGCTTATTTTCCGAGATCTCAGCATTTGCTCGCACCACTACCCCACCTCGACCAGTTGCATACGCAGCCTTGATATCGTTCGTACCATAAGCCGTTGCTCCAGTTGGAAAATCTGGTCCTTGGATATGCTCCAAAAGATCGTCGAGTGTTGCTTCAGGATTATCGATCAAAGTTATGATTGCATCACAAAGTTCGTTGAGGTTGTGTGGTGGAATATTTGTCGCCATTCCAACAGCAATACCCAAAGTACCATTTAAAAGTAGGTTTGGTAGTTTAGAAGGCAGGACTGTCGGCTCATTGTGCGAACCGTCATAGTTTGGTCTGAAATTAACTGTATTTTTTTCAATATCTAAAAGCATTTCTTCGGCAATTGACTCAAGTTTTGCCTCAGTATAACGCATGGCAGCAGCTCTATCTCCATCCATAGATCCAAAGTTTCCCTGACCTCTCACTAATGGATGACGAAACGAGAACACCTGAGCCATACGCACCATGGTTTCATAAATTGCAGAGTCACCATGAGGGTGATATTTACCCATAACTTCACCAACCACAGTGGCTGATTTGCGGAACTTTGCACTAGCCCTCAATCCAATAGTCCACATCACATAAAGAATACGGCGCTGAACCGGTTTTAGACCATCGCGAACGTCAGGTAAGGCGCGCTGCACAATAACTGACATGGCATAATCCAAATAAGCTCTCCGCATTTCCTCGGAAATACTTTGCGGGATAATTTGAGCCAGCTTCATCGGCTGATCCTGTTCCTCATTTTCAATTTTCTTCTTCTTTGCCTTGGCCATACTTATTCAATAATTATTTCACTGTCTTCATTGATTGCTGCACTTGGTAATGTTTCTACTTCAACCGATGCTGCTTCCAATTCATCCATTACTTGCTGCGCAATAGAGTCTAATACTGCGGCTTCTTCGGCTCGACGCTGATCAAGAGCCATCTGCAACGCATTTACCACCTCGAGTGGATCTGAATCCAACAGTGGCATTTGCTCTTCTAATTTATTGCGAAGTTCCAATCCTTCATCAATCTGCTGGTTGGTGACTTTAGCTTTATCTTGATACAAAGAAAGCGCATCTTGAGAAAATAATGAAGCAGTCTGATAAAACCAAACAACAACTACGCCAACCATTACAGCGACAATTAGAAATATTGCCTTTCTTTCTTTACTTCGATCTTTTACTTTGTTTATCCGTACAGTATCTGCCATACCTAACCTCGTGATAAAACACGCACTACAATATCTTCTTCTGGAAGGTCGTTGCGCGTTACTTTTAACTTATTGACGTCTTCGCGTGGGCAAGAAACTTCTTTGCAAAAACCTTCAACGTCAGCCAGTTTTTGTTTTAAACCAGCAACATGGAAATATGACGGGATTACCATACGTGGTTCAACCTGAGCTACTACTTCGGCTGCCCTGTCTTTATCGAGCACGCTACCGCCACCAACTGGAACAATTAAAATATCAATGTCTCCTAGGGCACCAATTTCTTTATCAGTAAGTTTTCGATCAATTGCTCCTAGGAATGCAATAGAAATATCTTCCAATCGGATTCTAAAAATCGTGTGAGGCGTGCCGTCCTTCTTTGGTGCATGAATCCCACTAACAAAAATTCCCTGCACCTCATACTCACCGGCATGAGAAATCAAAAACGGTTTCTTTTTCTCTTCACCACTGATTGACTCAACATTATTTGCTTCCTCAGCATCGTGTGACTCGAGCACAAGAGCTGCAGATAAGGTGCGGGGGAAACGTAAACCAACTGAATTTTGATATGGGTCTGTAACCAAAGCTACTTCGCCAGCAATTGGCTTACCTTGCAGTACAAAACTGCCTAAACCGTTCCAAGAAATCTGCATAAATACAAGCTAAATTCAAAATAAATACGGCATTATTTTACCATAAAGCCAAGAATTAGTACAGCTCTCTACTGACACGAAAAAATCGATGAAGGGCTTAGCGGAGATAATTCCGCTAAACCACATGACTTGCCGCCTTACTCTTTGTACGCCTCTTGGATTCTCTCAGAAAGTCTCTTCAAACCTTGCTCAGCCAATTGATTGGTGTCAGGTATAACACTCACCGATTGATACGTACTGGCTGCCGCGCGATGCAATAATTTATCATCCGCTGAACTAATTAGAAAAAGATCAACTGGAATACCTTGCTCTTTGAGGTGTTCGTTAATCTCTTTCACAGCCCCGGGATTATTTGAACCACCGTCAGCTGTAGCAATAACAAAACGTCTCATACGCCAATCGTGTTTTTTAAATCCTGGTTTCTGTCGCTCCGTTGCTTCTTCAACCGTTGACTGCTGAATAACCCGCCCTAAAATGTTTAAGGCATAATGATCAGGTGTACCACCGCCTGCACCTGCGTCCAATGCTCGATACAAACTAATTTGTTCCTTTGGGCCCCACGTTTCAGTTAATGGTAAAATAATCTCTGTCTTTGCTCCAAAAACTGCCACACAAACCTTGACTGGCATCGGAGCTTTCAGTTGAGCGGCTGCTTTTTTGGCAGCCACGGCCGCATTCATAATTGAATCCGCTAACAAAATAATCATGTCTCGCTGCATTTCAACTTTCTGCGCGCCTCCAATAGCCTCCTCCATCGATCCGCTCATATCTGCCGCAATATAAACTTCGTAGCCTCCAAACCATTTTTCTTGGCTTCGTTCCTTTATTTCTTTCTGACCAATAAGCGGGTCTTTTTCCCCAGCTATAATTTCAATGTAACCAGAGACCAACTCATCAGGATCGATTTCATCCATCTGCGACATTGGTACCGGCCCCCTGTCAACCATTCTCTCGCGCCATTGTGATCGCACTAAGCGTTGCCAATATCTGTCCGCTTGACGCAAGATACCGGCATACTTTTGCCGCAGCGTCTCAATTTTTTGCAAAACTTCTCTAGCTTCCTCAACCGAGCATTCCGCCTCCTTAGCATAGGCAACAACCGGGTCTTCTCTCTCGGCCTGTTCCTCTTTTTGAGCTTCTGCTTCAGCCAAACGCTTTTCCAGTTCTTCCTCACTCATCAATTCCGCTTCTTGTTCACCAAAATCCCCTTCTCCAAGATCCTCTTCTTGCTGCTCCTGATCCACGTTCGGATCACCGGCCGGTGTTGCGTCCAATCTTAGCCATGCCAACTTTTCACTGTCCCAAGCGCTCACCCAAGCGTGGCGATTGCTTTCCAAAAGCAACGCTTCACCTGCCTCGGATTTTGTCTGAACACTATGCCCGCCAACAAAACGTGACTCTACGCCGAGCTTGGTTAAAAGTCTGGCCAGCATTGTATTAGCCTCATCGCATTTAGCTTTTTTATGATGCCAAATTGATTCAAAATAAAGGCTTGGATCAGCTTTGTAAACCGTTTCCCATGCTGGATCTTTGTCGTATTCAAGACGGTTATGAATTAAAGAAGCAATGCGTCGCAATTTGATACCCAAAGATACATTTTCATCCATCACCCGTTCAGCATCAGCTATGAGTTCAGCCGGAAAACGGTCTACTATAGTTTCAACATGACCACTCGGTGGCTCGGGGACGAGTGTATCTGCCGACGGTCCAATCTCAACAAAAAAAGATGTTGTCTCAGAGCTCTCGGTGCGTAACTTTATAAGGCCGTTTTGATCGGAGACCAATTGACCGGTTAATTCTTCTTGGCCACCCGACCCAAGACTGGCTTGGTTAATTCCCCAGCCGCGCGGTAATTTAATTGTCGCTTGGCCTTGGCGCAAGCTTGAGCAATAAATTCGTTTACAAGCCTCATCAATTTGCTGCGCTGGTAATTCGCGAAAAGCCCGAGCTGATGATTTCCAAGTAAGAGTTGCCGAATCAAATTGATCGAACATGGCATCAGCATAATAGCCGCCATAAAACGGCGCCACCGTAGCCACGGCTTGGCTTGGCATGCCTTCCAACTCTTCTTCAGCTGCTCGGTGCGGCGTGTACTCCTCTTCTTCCGGCTCACCGTTCACCTTAATTTCACTCTGACCTGTTTTTATCTTTTCCAAGAAACGTTTGTCTTTGGCGCGTAAAAAATCCAGTCGAGGCAAAAGTTTGGTCTCAATATAATTAGCTTTAACATCAAAACCAATATTACTGTCTGCCAAAGCCGCGAAAAGATTAATTTCTTCGTCCTTAATTTTCATCTGCTGCAAAGCTAAAATTTGCTTGGCTACCACGGCTGAAACGTCTAAACTATTTGCCAAGGTCTGCGGACTCGCCAACATTTTCTCCATTGCCCGGTAAAATTCCACGGCCAAAGGCAGGTCATCACGATCCAATCGTATTTTGTTGTCCAAAAATTTAGCCTCAACCAAACTTCGAATCTCGGCTGGGATTTTCTTTTTCCATTCCTTGTAACCGATCAGCTGACTTTCACTGCTTAAATCAAAATCTTTTAACTCCTGAGTTTCAGCCATCCCGATTTCCTGCTCTAAAAAAATAGGTTTTTCAGCACTTGACATACAAAGGTAATTTTAGATGCATTTTGATAGTAAAAAATAATAATCGCTCAGATCTTGCTACGCAAAACTGCAGAAAGCCGTACGGTCTGTTTTTTGGTTGCCGGTAAACCAATCTGTTTCAAGGCAGTGGTTGTATAAACCGACACAACACACAAAGGTTCAAAGGAAAAAAGGGCAAAGGGTCAGGCCGACAACAGACCAAACTAGCGAGAGAAAGACACACCCACGCTATCATCATGAGCCCCCGGGTGCCATCTATCCACGCTCAAGCCCAGAGCATCCGGAGAGCCAGCAAGCACAAGGTAACCTAAAGAGGCGCGATCTTGTGTCCAGTCAAATAAAGTTCTTCCGTCAAAGAGTCTTTTATCTCGACTTAAAAGCATTAAAGCTTGGTCATAAACCACATCCACAATTTTTCGTCTGGTAATTTCGTTTATCTTGAGCTTAGCTAGTCTTTCTGCTGCTATTGACCAACTGTTATCATTCACTATTTTATCTAAAATCGCATCAGAACAGTCGGCAATGGCTTGTTTTTCTTCGTCAGTGAGTTCGGGCTGAGCAGCTAAAGTATCGCGCAGCAGTTTAGTCTGATCCGCATAATCCAAGTCGGTAGAACCCGGCAGTAATTCTCTGGTCACCAAGCGCCAGCCTCTCCCCGGTGCACTGTCAGTGTAAAATGCTTCATTTTCATACCATTCTATATCATTTAGCAGCTTACCCTTGTTTTTCGCCTCTAGATTAGGCGTCACAGTTTCATATAAATGTTTAGCTGTCATTGGTTTACCCTTCCTAAACTCAGCAAGGCGTAAAACCAGCATTGAGCCCATTTTTTTCCCGGCTTCCAGTTGCGCCTCGGAGTAAGGAATGGGCGGGACTTCACCTTCGGAAAAGCCAATATCAAAGACGTGATACACTTCCGCATGACCATAAACATTCTCTTCACCCAAAATCTCTTTAGCGCGCTCGAGTGAGGTACCCTCTTGTTGTTCTCGCTTGGGTAGATATTCCCGGCGCAGTTCACGCAGACTAAGCACCAAAGCTTTCCCCTCTCTATCTTTCACAACCACCTCGGTAGTTGAAACTTCGTCTCGCTCTTCATCGAACAGCCAACCAAGTAGCTCAACTTCTATATCTGTTGTCGGGTAACGTGCGTCGACTTCGCGTCGGACAAACTTCGCTCCGGGTTTTTGTCCTAAAACTTCTTGAGCTACATATCGCAGCATAACTTCCCCGTTTACCGGGTCAATTACGTCAATCGCTTCGAACTTGGGTGGCGCGCCTTTCTCTTTTGGTCTGGGAACATTGGGATTAAGGTAACCGATTTCTTTGGGAGTAAGGACTTTGGCTTTGGGCTTTCCTGACTCCTTTTGCAAGAGTTTAGCGGAAATCTTATCTTTACTTTGAGGTAAAGGGACAAGACCGAAAAACTCTAAATATGTTATGACAATTTTTTGCTCCTCC
>JAHISC010000101.1 GCA_018818445.1 Patescibacteria group bacterium
ACGAACATCGGTTCCTGCCAGCGGTGTCGGTTGAAGAGGGTTTGGTTGATGC
Source organism: Patescibacteria group bacterium (assembly GCA_018818445.1). Taxonomy (GTDB): domain Bacteria; phylum Patescibacteriota; class Patescibacteriia; order UBA9934; family UBA9934; genus JAHISC01. The sequence continues at coordinate 53 of JAHISC010000101.1, forward strand.
AGAAGTACTGCGTATTCCCTCTAGGAATTGGCCGAAGAGCGCGAACGGCAGGATGGTCGACGAGAAGATGGGAGAAACGGTCGATTTCCACCCGCAGGAGTCCGATTTCCTCTCCACGTGTCTGGTCTGCACACAGGGCGAACTGTACGAGCGGGGATTGGGAGAGACAGAAGATAGGAATGCCTGGGTAGGTGCGAAGGACGACGGTCAGGCATCTACGGAAGAGTTGGCGTCCCTTGGATCCGTTGGGCAAGGCACAGGCGGTTAGCATGACCTGGGCTGACTTCAAGTTGAAGGCGAAGATCGAGGCGCCGATCTTGTTGTCATGCTGCATGAGGAACCCCGGTCCGATGCTGGTCAGATCGATTCGGTGTTCTTCGAGTGCTTGTAGTTCCCCGGTTTTCTCCAGGATCTGTTCGAGTGTCGGCGAGGGCTGTTCACGGTCGACGGTCAATTCGAAAGAGTCTAGCGATGTCGAGTGGGCGATTCGTCACCTCCAATGTGGTTAAAAAGAGCGTAGTACTCTTTATTATACCTTTTTTAGACCCACGTCAATAGTGATATTCTTTCCCGCGTAAAATTGTGAACGCGCGGTAGAGTTGTTCCAGGAATAAAATATGCGCAAAATCGTGAGTGAAAGTCAGAGGTGACAGGGCGAATAGAAAATTTGCGCGAGACTTAGTTTTGTCGGACAGTCCCTTTGGTCCGCCGATAATTACAGTTACATGTTGCCCTCGGTCTTCTACTAGACCAATCAGTTCTGCTACCTGAGGTGATGTCATTAATTTTCCGCGTTCATCAAGAATCACGATCATGTCGCCTGTTGGAATTTGATTTTCAATTTTTGATTCATTATCAACAATTTTGTGTTCGAGTTTAACAAAAGGTCTAAGTCGCTTTCGAAAATCATCTCCAAGTTCAGAGAATAATCCTTTTGGCAAATCGCCAACGGTGATGAGAGTGAGTTTGATCATATTAAAAGTAGGCACAGTGTTTAAAGAATTGATGGATGGGGCCGAGGTAGTTACAAGTATTTTTTGTCATTGCGATGTAGGGTGTAGGTTAGACTGCCCGGTGAAAGGGGACTGAAGGGAGTAGTGATGCTTGCCTTTGTAGTCTTAAATGTAGCGAAAAATTATGGTTTTGGCTATTACTGTCTTGACAAAAGTGTAGTTTTAAGCTAATTTTAGCCTAAATTATGACAAACTCCTCTTGACAAAAGGTCATTTTTATGCTAATATTAGTTACTAAAGTAAGTTGGTTCTAGCCACAAGTTCCTCAGATCAAATGTGGGATTTCTGGCTATGACCAATCTGGTTTTGCCCCTCAACTCACGGGTAGTGAGAAAATGTTCGGCAAGTAGTCGGACAAGGAGCGAAGATGAAGTACGCAAGATTGGATCTTGGGCAAGTCGAGGCGATCGTCAACAAGCTTGGTGGAATGGAAGGCGTACAGCGTTTTCTCCGCGGTGAGCTTGAGGTGACGAATCCCACGCGCACATGGCGCGAAGAGGATGGAGTGATCTACCTCTCCGTCACCAGCGACGGTACGACCGGCGAGGAGTGGATCAAGCGTCTGGAGGAGCTCAGCAAGTACGCCAAGGACGTGCTACTCTCCTCAGACTTCGTGCCGACGGACGGCATGACGTACGAAATCGCGGTTCTGAAGGGCACGCTCTTTAGTGATAGCGACCGTGTCACTTCGAAGATCCGCGTAAAAGCCGAGGCCCGTGGTTTCACCAAGCCCAACGCTGAGATCGCTTGCCTCATACGAGACAAGTTTTCGAACGCCGAGCTTAAAAAGATGGGTCTCTACTGGATTGCGGTCATGCACGAGCCCATCAAGGACTCCGACGGTGATCCGTACCTGCTCTTCGTGTTTCGCAATAGTGTCGGTTCGTGGTTGCATGCGGCCTACGGCTGGCCTGGTAGCGCCTGGCGTCGTGGCGGTGGGTTCGCTTTCGTCGTGTCGCAAGTTAGTACTTAGCGCTTAGGACTTTGGTCCTCCTGACCTTTGTTCCTTAGCTCTTTGTCCTCGTCCCCGTGCCTTGCACGGGGACTTGTTTTTGATATACTGCAAGTGGTATTAGGTGAATATGTGAGCGGTTACGGCTGTTTACAACCGAATCCAGTATCCATGTATTTAGAATATTTAAGACCATGGTTTTGAATGGAGCAATACATATAGAAACTTCAAAAAAGAAGATACTTGGCGCAAGGTATTAGGACATTATAATGTCAAATTCTATTCAATCCTGAGAATATTCTATGGATGGTGTTCTGGAAGATATCTTGCGTGTTCCGACGGTGATCCGAACCTGCTCAACGTGAATCGCAATAGTGACGGTTCGTGGTTGAATGCGACCTACGACAGGCCTGGTAACACCTGGAATCGTGACAATGGGTTCGCTTTCGTCGTGTCGCAACTCTCTTCATTTCTCTCCCATGTATTTCTTGGGGGAGTTTTGTTTTACAAGTTGACCATGCCAGCCGCCGAGCATTCTACCCACTTCCGAAATTTTTTCTGAAAGTGCAATATATTTTTTGTTGTCCAGCGATTTTGTCTCCCATAAAATAAGTAGGAGGATTTTTATAGTATCGAGTTTGCGTATCGCGATACGTACGTATGGCAATTTTTCATGAGGTTTTAAGAAGCTTGCTGTGCTAGTTGCTTCGATTGTTTCAATAAACAAATAGTCGATACGACCTCCAAGTGTATAGCGGTGTGTTTTTGGTAGCGTTGTATAATAATTGAACCAAAGTTTATAAGCACTCTTTAATTTTTGCAGGACTGGCACAATATTCGGGGGGGGGTAGAATTTATGTCATGCATAGGAATCTATTTAAAATTAGTTACGAGGACATTATATCAATTGATAATCTTCTTGAAGCATGGCAGGAATTTATAGTCGGCAAGCGCTCTCGCAAAGATGTTCAACTTTTTGAGCTGTCTTTAATGGAGAATCTTATCACTTTACATGAGTCTCTTGAATCAATGAAGTACAGGCATGACTCATACACTGCGTTTGTTATCTCAGATCCGAAAACAAGGCAAATTCACAAGGCATCCGTTGCCGACAGAGTTCTTCATCGCGCAATATATAGAAAATTATATTCTTTTTTTGATTCAATGTTTATTTTTGATTCGTATTCATGCAGGATCGGGAAAGGCACACATAAGGCACTTGATCGCTTTACAGTTTTTTCTCGTAAAGTGACGCGTAATCATTCTAAAACTGGTTGGGTTTTAAAATGTGATATAAAAAAGTTTTTTGCGTCTGTAGATCAGGAAATATTATTACAAATTATGGATCCGTATATTGTAGATGGACGTATCATATGGTTATTGAAGGAAATATTAGGAAGTTTCCCAAATCATGGTTCGCTACATTCAGGTTTGCCACTCGGTAATCTCACATCTCAACTATTTTCGAATGTGTATATGAATATTTTTGATCAGTTTGTTAAGCGTGTCTTGCGTATTAAATATTACATTCGCTATGCTGATGATTTTGCATTATTTTCACATAACCGACGTTACCTTGAACAGATTTTGCCACTATTAGACAATTTTCTTTATCGTGAGTTGTATTTACATCTTCATCCAGGAAAGACAGAGCTTCGTACCTTGGCTTCCGGGATTGATTTCTTAGGATGGGTACATTTTCCACATTATCGAGTTTTGAGAACAGTTACGAAGCGGAGGATGTTTAAAAAAGTGGGAGATGATAATATTGATAGTTATCTTAGTTTGCTCAAACATGGTAACGGTTTTGAATTATCGAATTTGGTTAAAAACAAAAAGTTATAAATTCAATATATAGGGGTTAATTGAAATTTTACAGCTATCATGATATTTTTAAATTGTTATGAGTATACAAAAACAAGCAAAAGATAGATTGATTAAATTTGTTCTTGGTAAAAGCACGATTCCTCAAGGATTGAATGAACTGAATAAGTATTTTCGTATTTACGGGCCAATCAATTTTACTTTTGAAAAACAGTTGGATGGTTCTTTTGTGGCAATGAGCAAAGACTTTAAATATGGGAGTATTGTCACTAGCGCAAAAAATAGAGAAGGATTGGATGAAAAGGTACACGATGCAATTTTAACCGCCTTTGAGGTTCCTTCATCGTACGCGCAAGAGGCTGCGGTTCATCGAGTTGGTGATAGGGGATATGCCTTCGCTTAGTGGCTTGCCAGGTTTCTTATCGAGAAAGAAATTAGTGAAGGCGCTAAGACGAGTTGGATTTGAAGTCAATACTATTGGTGGGAAAGGTAGTCACGTTAAATTGATTTGGCCAAAAACTCAAAAGACAATCACTATCCCGGCCGGCGTAGAAAAGCAGACATTGCAATATGTCCTAAAAGAAATTGAGAAATATTCCGGGGTTACTTGGGAAGAAATTCAAAGAGAATTATAAGACTCGGTTTACAGCCGAGTTTTAAGTATTTATAAAAAATTACACTTTACATCCGATCGGCGATTATTTGACATTTTCTCAGCTCGGCACGATTCGAGCCTTTACTTACAGCCTCAAACCGAGGTCGAACCTTGAGTTTATATTTAAATCTACTGGCTATTATCTACCATTTTAATCATCCACAAACCCTTTCTTGACATATTTTTACCCATGTTGTACCATTCCAACGCCTTTCAAAATTCAATCACTACTTCGCTTGTTCCACGACGTTAAAATCGCAAGGAACTTCAGGAAGATAGAGTGATGTTCGGGACACTTTAATTCTAGCGGATAGTGGGATCGCTTTTTTAGGAACCTGCTGCCATGCAGGATTTTTGTTACTCACGTTTTGTGAGTAATCCCTCGGAGCTCCGCAAGGAGCGAAGTGGGATACCGGTTTTTGAAAGAAGTACGTTCACAATTGAACTTAATGAGTAAAACAATGAAAACGCACTGATTACACAACTCAGATGTAGTCAGTGAGTGGAGAGTAATTATAAGAGTATACGGTGGATGGCTCGACAATAGAAGCCTTTGAAGGACGTAGCAGCCTGCGAAAAGTCTTGGTGAGGTGGCAAGCAACCTTTGACCCAGGAATATCCGAACGGGGAAACCCGGCTGGGGGAATGCCCAGTCGCTCTGCAGTCAATACATAGCTGTAGAGAGGTAAGCCGGCGAAGTGAAACATCTCAGTAGCCGGAGGAAAAGAAAAGAAGGAACACTATTCTCATCTTGAATCTTCTACTTTTGGAGGTTCAAGATGACGAATAGCGTTCTCATTCCCTAAGTAGTGGCGAACGAAAGGGGAACAGCCCAAACTTATAGTGTGAAGCGTGCCAAGGTTCTTCTTCGGAAGGATTGCGGCGATGCGAAAGGTGCTAGCCGTTGCACTATAAGTGTTGTAAGTCCTCACGTTTACGCCTAGCAGCGTGAGACGCATGTGTTATCTCTAGGGAAATTTGCTGGAAAGCAAAACCAAAGAAGGTGATAGTCCTGTACGCGAAAGGGATTAATACATATGTGGTGAGAGTACTTGAGTACGGCGGGACACGTGAAATCCTGTCGGAATCTGCCGCGACTATGCGGTAAGGCTAAATACTTCTATTGATCGATAGTGAACTAGTACCGTGAGGGAAAGCTGAAAAGAACCCCGGAAGGGGAGTGAAATAGAATCTGAAACCGTATACTTACAAGGAGTCGGAGCCTCGCCTTTGGCGTGGTGACGGCGTTCCTATTGAAGAATGAGCCAACGACTTTGTGTGTGTTGCAGGTTAAATCCTTTGGGATGAAGCCAGAGTGAAAGCGAGCCTTAACGGGCGTTCGTAGCATGCATAAGACCCGAAACCGGGTGACCTAACCATGTCCAGGGTGAAGCGAGTGTAAAAGCTCGTGGAGGCCCGAACCCACTGGCCGTGCAAAACCAGGGGATGAGGTGTGGTTAGCGGAGAAATTCCAATCGAACTCGGTAATAGCTGGTTCTCCCCGAGATATGTTTAGGCATAGCGTCGGTTAACAGCACATTGGGGGTAGAGCACTGATTGGGCGTGGCGCCTTCGGGTAGCCTGCCTAACCAAACTCCGAATACTAATGTGTCTTTCCGGCAGTCAGACCATGGGGGCGAAGCTCCATTGGTCGAAAGGGAAACAGCCCAGATCTCAAGCTAAGGTCCCAAAATTATCACTAAGTGTAAAAGGTGGTGAGGAGACTTATACAACCAGGAGGTTGGCTTAGAAGCAGCCATCCTTTAAAGATAGCGTAACAGCTCACTGGTCAAGTCTCCTTGTACCGAAAATGTACCGGGGCTAAGTGATATACCGAAGCTGAGGGTGATCCAGTTTACTGGATCGCGGTAGGGGAGCATTCCTATGGCGTTGAAGTCGTATCGTGAGGTACGGTGGAGCGATGGGAAGGGAGAATGTTGGCATGAGTAGCAAAAAGACAGGTGAGAACCCTGTCCGCCGAAAATCTGAGGTTTCCACAGCAACGTAAATCGACTGTGGGTTAGTCGGGAGCTAAGGCGAGGCCGAAAGGCGTAGTCGATGCACAGCAGGTTAATATTCCTGCACCACGTATTATTTCTGATGGGGGGACGCTTACTTGAATTTCCTGTGTCCTATGGCTATGACACTGGGGGTTCGGAGTTGATTGGTAGGAAAATCCGCCAGTCACAAGACTCTGGATCATCGCAATCCGGCTTAGGCCGGAGAGAGGAAAAGAGAGTGGGTCAAGAAAAGCCTCTAGGGTTAAGTAATATGTGCCCGTACCGTAAACCGACACAGGTAGATGGGTGTAAAAGCACTAAGGCGTACGAGAGAAACATTGTTAGGGAACTCGGCAAAACAGCGGCCGTAACTTCGGGATAAGGCCTGGTCTCTATCGGGAGATTGAGACCCTCAGCAAATGACTGCGAGCGACTGTTTATCAAAAACACAGGTCCCTGCTAAACCGTAAGGTGATGTATAGGGGCTGATGCCTGGCCAGTGTCCGAACGTTAAGGAAGTGGGTTAGTCTCTTCGGAGGCAAAGCTTGCGACTGAAGCGCGGATGAACGCCGGCCGTAACTATAACGGTCCTAAGGTAGCGAAATTCCTTGTCGGGTGAGTTCCGACCTGCACGAATGGCATAACGACTTGCAGACTGTCCCAACAATGTACTCGGCGAAATTGCGATGAGAGTGAAGATGCTCTCTACGCGCAGTCGGACGAAAAGACCCCGTGAAGCTTTACTACAGCTTGTTATTGGGTTTATGTTTCACATGTTCAGTATAGGTGGGAGCCTTCGGGCGCCAGTGAGATACCACCCTTGTGTTGTGTGAATTCTAACTGGAAACCGTGAATCCGGTTTCTAGGACAGTAGCTGGTGGGTAGTTTGACTGGGGCGGTCGCCTCCTAAAAAGTAACGGAGGCGTTTACAAAGGTTGGCTTAGCCCGGATGGAAATCGGGCAAGACGTGCAAGCGCATAAGCCAGCTTTACTGCAAGACCTACAAGTCGCGCAGTTGCGAAAGCAGAAGCTAGTGATCCGACCGTACGAAATAGGACGGCGGAAGCTCAACGGATAAAAGCTACTCCGGGGATAACAGGCTAGTCACGCCCAAGCGTCCACAGCGACGGCGTGGTTCGGCACCTCGATGTCGGCTCGTCGCATCCTGGGGGTGAAGAAGCTCCCAAGGGTTAGGCTGTTCGCCTATTAAAGCGGCACGCGAGCTGGGTTCAGAACGTCGTGAGACAGTTCGGTCTCCTATCCACTGTGCGCGTTGATAACTGAGGAAACCCTTCCCTAGTACGAGAGGACCGGGACGGACGAACCTCTGGTGCACCAGTTGTCCTGCCAAGGGCATTGCTGGGTAGCTACGTTCGGTACGGATAAGCGCTGAAAGCATCTAAGTGCGAAGCCGTTTCCAAGATTAGTTATCATTATGAGACCCCTTCGAGACTAGAAGGTTGATAGGCACCAGGTGTAAGTGCAGCAATGTATTTAGCCGAGGTGTACTAATAGGTCCAAACTCTCCATTCACTGACTGTGTCTGAAATGTTTTCAAATTTACAGCATCTGCGGCGTTGCAGCTGCGGGATTACCTCACCGTACATTTGAGTACGGCTCGGTTAATTCCTCGCTGTGTCACCACATCTACTACAAATTTGAAAAATTTCATGCGACGCAGTATCACATTGCATTGAGCAGTGCGTTTCATTGAAAAATCCTCATTATTCTGGTGACACTTCCTAGTGGGCCACACCTGTTTCCATCCCGAACACAGCAGTTAAGCCACTGGGGCCGATGGTAGTGCAGTAGCGCGAGAGTAGGTGGTCGCCAGAACAATGCGGATTTTTTGTTTGTTTTATACTTTTGATGTATGGAAAAAGAAAAAAATACAAAATTCATGATCGTGATAATTATCGCGATCGTTGGTTTTATTGGAATGTTGACGTTCCTGGTTTTATACGTAGGTGAACGTGGGAATAACAATGTTTTGACACATGTTTCGGAAGAACAAGGGTTAGTAACAGATCAAGCTTTAGAATCAACTCATGAGATCTCAGTACAAGTGGGTTCAGATGAGCTATTCTTATGGCCAACCGAATATACTATTAGATATGGTAATGATAGCTATGGTCCAATTAGTAATATTTCGCTTCCAGGCTCACCTTTTCGTGATCAATGGTTTAAAAAAACGACCGATGAAAATATAGTCGGTGTAATTCATTTTTCAGATACATTTACTGGATTAGATGAACGTGTATTTTTAAAGCCAAGAGAAAAAAAGGCAATTCACTTGTATCGAGATATTCTCAGCTTGACTGGCGATGTTACATTTTATTCGCCAACTTTTATGAATGATTGGCCAATAAGTTATAACATTTCAATTGATTTGAAAGATGAAGTGTGTTCGTCGGTTCCAGAGGATATTTATATGGTTGAACCGTCTGAAGAAGATGTTAACCCAGTCGAGCGATGGATCGATGACTGCAATGCCTCGTATCCGTTGTCCGTTTCCCAAATTCTAGTTAATGATCAGGTAGCATTTGAACTTCCTTTGCAGAAAGTGATACGAGTACCTGGGGTATTTGATGGACAAGTTGCCTACAATGCGGCAAACGAAGATGGAGTTGCATTACATAATGGACGTGTTGGACTTGCTCTACGTGGCGTTAGTGCTGAATTAGATCATGCTTACTTTATATTCCTTGACGAAATTTATTCTATCGACCGCGACGGCATTGTAGAACATCACGAAGTCGCGGGGCCTATGGTTGATATGACAAACGAACCATACGAATAAAAAACGAAAAGCAGGTCTTTGATGGCCTGTTTTTGGTTGCCGGAGATATCTTGACCAAATAGCCAATTTGACGTATTCTTGCCGCAAGAAATACAGCCTATGAGTACACGAATCATCATCCTCGCGGCCGGTAAAGGTAAACGAATGGGGGCAGATGTACCCAAGCCGCTTGTCGAAATCGGCGGTCGTCCAATGGTACGTCATTTGCTCGACAGTATCGAAGAGAGTGGTATAGATGAACGACCAATTTTAGTTGTCGCACCAGATTCTTTGGAACATTTTTACGATGTTTGCTCTGACAAAGATTGTGATTATGCCATTCAGGAAGAACAGTTGGGTACTGGTCACGCTGTTCAAGCTGCAAAAGAAAAAGCAGAAACATCTGAGCAGATTATTGTACTAAACGGTGATCATCCATTTATCACATCGGAGACAATTAAAAAATTGACAAAGCTTTACAAAGAGCACAACCCTGCAATTGCAATGATGACAATTAAGGTGCCAAATTTCAAGGGTGAATATGAGACCTTTGTAGGTTGGGGAAGAGTTATTCGTGATGAGGTAGGAAATTTAGTTGAAATTAAAGAGACCAAAGATGCTACAGACGAAGAAAAAGAAATCAAAGAGTTAAATCCACAAATTTTCATGTTTAATGCTGAATGGTTATGGGATCACTTGCCAGAATTAAAGAATAAAAATGCGAGTAGCGAATACTATATTACCGATCTTGTCTCCATGGCCATTGATGAAGGGTCGGATGTAGTTACCGATCTCGCAGAGCCATTTGAAGTAATTGGAATAAATACAAAAGAGGAGTTAGCTAGAGCGGAAAAGATTTTAGCTTAGTCATTGAGTGATTCACCATCTCGACCGAGCATAGCGAGTGGAGAGATCTAAATTAGATCCCTCGGCTCACTGCGTTCTCTCGGGATGGTGTTTTCATTTCTTTGTGTTACCATGGTTCTATGCAAATTATTAAGAAATTGAAAACAAATTATTCCTCTTTTTGGGCGAATTTTGTCCGACTTTGGCATGCTTCCAAAACTTCC
>JAHISC010000015.1 GCA_018818445.1 Patescibacteria group bacterium
ATGGTGGACCTGAGGGGAGTTGAACCCCTGTCTGGTCAGACTATTCAAACGCAACGTCTACAAGCTTTGTCCCACTAAGGATTTTACATTATTCTGGATCAAAGTGGAACCAAAGTCCAGGTAATGTCCTGACCGCAAATCTCGAACATTTTCGGGTCAGACGAAAATGATCCAGCCTACATATATTACACCCGTGATCTCGCTAGTAGGTATGCGAGGCGGATGGGCGTTGCACAATAATTAGGCAACTGCCATGGCAAGGCTAGGCATGTTGAACATGCTTTTCACCTTTGAGAATGTGTTTGCATTTGTTCTCTTGCATCGAGATTTTTACGAAGAGCGATGCCGCTTCGGCTTGATTACGAATGAACTGCACTGCCATCGATTCCTGGCAGGCCCTGTCGTTTACGAACAATGTGGCAGCCCTCATTTCTAGATATCAGGGTAAGCCTTCGTATTCGTAAATAACAGCGCCTCACGAATTTAGGATGCAAAACGTCGTTTCTTCATTTCTTCTTTCATGCTACGCTCGACATCGCGTTTTTTTATTGTCTCACGTTTTTCATATTTCTTTTTGCCGCGAGCAATAGCGAATTCGAGTTTAACTAATCCGCCCTTAGTATAAACACGAATTGGCACAATAGTCAATCCTTCTGATTGTTTTTTTTGGCGAATTTTACGTAATTCCTTTTTGTGTACTAAAACCTTACGTGATCGCGTTGGATCGTATTCTTCTTGTACACCGGCTGGTTTATAGCGACCAATGTGAGCATTCTTCAGCCAAAGACCATTTTGTTCCACAGTTAGAAAAGCTCCTTGCAGTTTAATATTCCCAGCTTTTGTCGATTTAACCTCTGCTCCAGTCAAAACCAAACCTCCCTCCATCATTTCCACGAGGTCATAGTCTGATTTTGCATATTTGTTCACCGTTAAATTCGGCATAGTTGTGCTATAATAATACCATCTATGCAAAGAAGCAAAAGTGAATCATCGAATATTTGGCTGTTTGGCATTTTTATTGTCGCTGCCGTCATTGTTTTGTACTTTCTTAAAAGCGTTGTTGCTATAGTCGTGTTCGCGCTCCTCTTGGCAGCTTTAGTCGATCCAGTTGTCATGAAACTGGCTAAGTGGCGTATTCCAAAGTGGCTTTCAGTCGTTTTTGTTTACATTGGATTGATCTTACTTTCCAGCGGTATTGTTGTGCTAATCATTCCTACTTTAGTTGAGCAAACAAAAGAAGTGTTAACAACCTATGCTCCGTATATTGAGCAAGCAGCTGGTAATGGAGTAAATATTTCTGGCGTTCTCTCAGGTGATTTATTTAAGCAAGATTTTGATGTAATTGTTACATCCTTTCAGGATAGCGGTTTGATCGACGCTGCACCAGAACTTATTTCAATTATTTCGGATGTCTTTGGCGGCCTAATAACTTTGCTCCTAATCTTTATTCTAGCTTTTTATTTTGTAGTTGAGGAAAAAACATTACTTTCAGGTCTAGAGTCAGGACTACCAAAAAAATACAAATTGTTCACAGAGGAGCTGTTACCTGTCTGGCGATTAAAAGTTGGAGCTTGGGTGCGTGGACAGTTGTTGATTATGTTCATGATCTTTATTTTGACTTATCTGGCTTTCACAGCAATTGGTATGCCTTATGCTTTGGTATTGGCTATCATTGCCGGACTCTTAGAAATTGTTCCTTTTATTGGCCCTATTCTTACTGCAATTTTTGCGATAGCTATCGCACTTTCTGTTTCACCACTAACTGCACTCTTGGCAGCAGTATTTTGCTTTGTGATTCAGCAAATCGAAGCAGAGTTTTTGACTCCTAAAATTATGCAGAAGGTAGTTGGTCTAAACCCGGTGATTGTAATTGTGGCAATTTTGGTTGGTTTTGAAATTGGTGGTGTAGTGGGAGCAATGCTCGCTATTCCAGTTACCATGAGTTTAGCCGTTTTTGTAAAAGAATGGACATTGTTACAAAAAAAGAATTAATAATATGGAAACAGAGCACAAAACATGGCTACCAATGATAGCGATTGGACTAATCGTCGGATTTATGTTGGGCTATGTGGCAGAGCAGGCTGTTCCGCCGTCGTCCGTGGACGCGGCCAGCGAGGTTCAAGAAGAGCTTGTTAGAGTAGATGACCTGGTTTATAAAGAGGAAGTGCAGCGTATTTTAGTTAGATTTTCCGCTGACCAGGATGTTGTCTATGCTTACCAGCAACTTTTAGATCTTCGCGTGCCAGCTGCCTATACAGCAGATCACCTAGCCTTGGTTCTAGCTTTAGGAGCAGCTAAAGATGGTGAATCTGGAGCAACAGTTAAGCTCGACGTTTTAATTAGTTCTATCAATTGGTTAAGTCTGTGATTCTTCTGCATCGAATTACACCGTTTTTTATGGCAGCTTTTGTGGCTGCCGGGTTTAGTATTTTAATTTTTGTACCAAGTTATACAACTTTGGCCATGATTTTGTTATTTTTGTTGCCAGCACTTTTGTTTGCTAGGCTTCTGACTTGGGAGATTAAGAGATTATCTTTTTGGATTTTTCTTTGCACCCCAATGTTTTTTGTTCTTTCTTCTATTTTCTTGCTTTTATTTTTGGAACAGACATCAGTAGAAATTATTCTAGCTTTAGTGGTTTCTTTGGGCGTATGGCTTTATGCGGAAAATTTATTTTCTTTTTATCATCTACCTAGTGCCTATCAAGCCTATGCTTTGGAGTATTTATCTTTAGCAATTTATCTTTTGAGCTCTTTCTTTTTTACGAGCGGCGCTTTTGCAACGCAACTCTTTTTACAGTTACCGGCTTGGGTACCTGCTTTGGCTGTTTTTTGGGCTGTACTTTTTGCTACAACTGGTATGTTTTGGGTGAGCAAGGTAGCTCAAGAGATAAGTACACCGTTTGCTTTTATAGGCGCTCTTATTCTTTCTGAGTTTTATGTTGTCTTAACTTTTTTGCCAACCAGCTTCATGTCTAACGCCGCGATTTTTACGGTCCTACTTTATTTATTCTTAGGACTTTCCAGAGCTCATGTTCTGGAAAAACTCTCGTCTGTGGTGTTGCGTCGTTATCTATTAATAGGTTCAATATTTTTATTAATTGTTCTAGCTACGGCACGTTGGTTTTAGTATGAAAGATCGATCATCAAAATTTGCTTTTTGGGGCACAGCCTTGCTTTTGGCAATTTTAGCCGGAGCTTTGGCCGGTATTATTGCAACTGTTTATACAAATCAATCAATTGAACGCTATATCCAATCTTTGGCTGATGGTGATAGTTTTATTTCTATTTCTCAAGTTAAACCTCGGCCTTTACCAGGCACTTACGAAGAGGCTCTGGATAGAGTTCAAGAAACTGGCTGGCCTGCGTTTGTTAGCTTTTTACCAGCTTCTACTGACTCTGCTCGTGTTAATGACTGGCTAGGTAAGGAAGATGCTGTTGGATCCGGTATTGTGATTACTAATGATGGCTGGATTCTCTCTCATACTTCTTCTTTGCCCAATAATCCCTTAGCAAGCGAAGCATGGATTGCTGGCAAACGTTACGAAGTTGTTACTGTCATTGAAGACGATTTGACTGATTATGTTTTACTACGCGTTGAAGCTCAGGGTTTGCAATCTATTGCTTTTGCTGCTAGCGAAGAGATGAGTGGGGGAGAGATTATTTTTAATATCCCTGCTTTGCAAGAGTTAATTTCTGCTAATCTTGAATCAGCTAGTTTGCATGATTCTGGCTTTGTTCTGCCGGCTGAAGAATTTATTTATAGTTGGAAGATTTCTAAAGGAATATTACAAGGACCTCTGCTAAACTCTAATGGTGAGTTGATTGGTTTTGTAGCCGAGGCAGAAAGAGCAGTACCAATTCATCATGCAGTTGATTTTGTGCAATCAGTAGTTCGTGGAGGTGAGCCACAACATGCAGCCATTGGTGCTTACACAACAGACATCAGTTCAGTCATAAATATTTCTAGTGATCTAACTAGTGGTGTACGCGTCGGCGCTTTGATTGAAAGTAACGTACGCGGAGTAGCTGTTTTAAGAAATAGTCCGGCTGCCACTGCAGGCCTAGAAGCAGGTGATGTTATTCTTTCCTTGGACGGTACATTGGTCTCGGGTGAAAAGACTTTGGCTGAAATTTTGACTGAGTATGAAGTTGGTGATAGGGCAGAATTGCATTATTGGCGTAATGGGGAAGAAAAGAGCGTAGAGATTGTTTTTAGTAATTTTGCTGATCTGGTCTATTAGTGAGGGGACTCTATACAATACGTCCTCACTTGACATATTTTTAAAACTTGTTAAAGTCTTCGCAAGAAAGCCCTGAGAGAGGGCTCGATGAAGTTCTTCATAGCGTCTCCTCCTCGCCGTGATTATAGCTTTGTTGAGCCCTCTATCGGGACTTTTTTATTTGGCTCGCTAGCAAATTGGCGAGCTGCGGTGTCAGAAATCTGCGCTGTCGTCACCGTACTTGTCCAGTACGCCTCCTCCATGCTCGATTTCTTTCTAGCATCTCATCCAAATTTGCTACGCTCGCTTTTGCTATGCTCGCTACAAGATCGCTAGCAAATTGGCGATTGTATCAATCGGGCGAATCGCATCGATCGGGCGTGATAAATCACGCCCCTACGTTAGAACTCGAGGCATAAGGATGCTCAGGATTGTGATATGGATCGCTCAGGATAGTATATAACTCCATAACTCTCCTTTGGCTAATTTTAGCCTAATATTTTACCCCATCTCTTGACAAAAACCTAGAAATATGTTATATTTGTAAGTCAAAATTCAGAAGCTGCGATGGCCGGATGTCCAGCGATACCCCTCCAACTCGCTGTTGATATCAGGCCTTCGGAGCGTCTGAGTAGAGCAAAAGCTCGAAAATGACGCACGTACCGTAAAAAACTAGAAGATTGCTCGGCGGGCCCAGTAAGCCTGTAGAGTAACGATAAACCCCCAAGAAGGAGGTCGCCATGACCTGGCGCCTGTTCACGGCCGCGCTGGCGGCCTTCCTGTTCCTGTTCGTCTCCGTCCCGGCAATGGCCGGCGGAGATGCGGACGTGGTCCGCAGCAACGACAACGTCGAGATCGACGACGGGGAGTGCTTGCCCGACGACGTTGCGACCCCGGCCCCCAAGGCCGCGGCGCCCGTGACGACGACACCCTGTCCGACGACGACCCCGTGCCCGGCCGCGCCAGCGCTTCCGAAGCGCGGCGTGGCCCTGGCGGCGCCCCCGGCCCATCCGGAGACCAACTTTGATTTCATCGCCGGAAACGGCGAGAAGATCGAAGAGCTCCAGTTCAAGATGCAGGAACTCCAGGACGAGCTAGGGGAGCTCCGTCTCGCCAAGGGCGACGTCAGCAGGGCCGACCTGGCCCCGCTCACCGAGGCACTGGCCGCGATGGGTGTCGAGCTCGACACGCTGAAGAAGCGTCCGTCGGCTACCGACCCGGTCGCCGCGGATCAGCTCGAGCAGCTGGAGGCGTCGATCGTGGCCATCTGGCTCGCGATCGACACGCTCGACGCCCGCGCCACGAAGTTCTACTTCGTCGTCGGGCCCCGACTCGCCGCCGCCTATGGTCCCCCGATCCCGGGTGTGACCGTGGGCAAGCGAGGCGACCGCACGGTCGTCTCGCAGGGTGTCCCGGCACTGCGCCAGGACTTCGGACTCTCTCTCGGCCTCGGCTGGGAGAACTCGAAGTCGGGCATGCTCCTTTCGGGGAGTGTGTCCAAGCGCAACGCCGAGGGCGTGAGCGGCACAGCTTCAGCCGTCCGCTACGTCCGCAAGGACGCATGGGCGATCGGGGCTGGCCTCGGCGTCTCGGGGAGCAGCTACGAGCTGTTCTCTCCGGGCCAGCCGCTGCCGGGCTCGACCGAGCTGGGCGTCCAGTTGGAGGGGTTCCTTCGGCTGACGCTGGTCGATGACGGCAAGTCCGCCGTCGACCTCCAGTTCCGGCCCTCGGTCGGCCTGTTCCGCGAGACCAACCCGATCAGCGCCTATCCGGCGCCGGTCGGAAGCCTCGCAGTCGAGGCCGTCGTCCGATTCTAGTACTCTGGGGCGGCCGATGCAGTGCAACTACACAGCACTCGCATCGGTCGCCCTGACTCCAACTTTTAACAACTTAGTCAAGCTTTTCAAAATCCGGTCATTGCGAGCCCCAATAGGGCGTGGCAATCTGAAATGCTTAGCCAAGAGGTTAAAACCTCTGTCGAACATTAAAATAAGGTCTCATCCTGGCGTCGTCGATACTGCTTTAAGGGCAGGTCGCGTAACCAACTTAGAAAGATATTTCCGTTGAACTTGTCATTGCGAACCCCGAGCATAGCGAAGGGTGAAGCAATCCAGTCTGTGAAGTTATATGGTCCAAAACTAAAATCCATTACTTTCAAGTCATCGGCTACGCCAGGATGAGGCCTAAAAACCTCATGCCACCGCCCGCCTGCCTCTCAGGTTGGCGGCGGCAAACAAAAACAGTTAC
>JAHISC010000102.1 GCA_018818445.1 Patescibacteria group bacterium
CCAGCAATTACAGCAGGTCAGTCAGCAAACTGGAAATTTGAAGAAATTCAGCCTGACGGAAAAGAGACTGTAAAAATTGAAGGTTCGTTTGCAGCAGATACTGAAGGTTTTCAATATTTTGTTGTTGAAACAAAAATTCAGGATAATAATAGAACACTGCTCCAAAGTAAAGCAGAAGGTTTTACTGATATTATTGGTGACAACTTATCAATTCAGCTAGTTGCCAATGGCTCAAGTAGTAATGTGACAGCAGATATTGGCGGCACATTACGAATCGCTCTGGCTTTGGAAAACTCTGGTGAAAGTCAACTGGATGATCTGTCACTCTTGTTGGACTTTAAATCAGATAAGTCGATCCCGCTAAACTGGAATGATGCAGAGCTCGACGGTGGGGTTATTACCAGCGACGGTATTCTCTGGAACAAAGCAGCGTTGGGAAGTTTAATACCTGGCGAAAAACGAATTCTTAATCTCACCTTCCCTATTCGTAGTGCTTTAAATGAAACTCATGCTGATACTTTTGATGTTTTTGCAGCAGCAAGCATCGGAGACTTAATAATTAAATCAACACCTGTTCACGTAAGCGTCATAACTCAAGCTGCTTTTTCAACACAAGCCCGGTACTATACAGAAAATGGTGCTCCACTAGGCAGCGGCCCCTTGCCACCAGTAGTCGGGTCGGAAACAACATATCGAATCTTCTGGACATTAGATAATGAACTACATCAGCTTAATAATACTAGCGTTCAGGCTATTCTGCCTCCACATGTAACCTGGAAAAATCAATTTGATTCAGACTTAGGTACAGTTAGCTATGATCGAGATACAAGAACCGTAACCTGGGATATCTCGCAAATGTCAACCGAGATAACTCATATAGGAGCAACCTTCTCTATCTCTATTTCGCCAGATGGTGATGATATTGGCACTTTTGTTAAACTGATTTCAGGCAGCACCATGACTGCTACTGACTCTGTAACAAAAACTACAATCACTAAATCAACTGATAGTTTGACTACAGAATTACCGGATGATGAATATGCTAACGGTAAGGGTGTAGTGGAAATTCCTATCTAAAATCTTATGAAATTATTTCAAACTACCTTTCTTTTCCTAGGTTTGTCAGCACTTTTTCTGCCTGCGGTTGCTTTGGCTCAAGCCCCACAAAACGTGCGAGGTAGAATTCTTTTACAAGTTGAACAACACGGAGAGGCTTGGTACGTTTTCCCAACCGGAGAATCACGCATCTACTTGCCCGACGGTAACGCTGCCTATTCTGTACTTGAAACTTTTGGCTTGGGTATTTCCAATGCTGACCTAAACTTGATTCCTATTGGCATTGAAGAAAGTTTTGCCGATACTGATTCTGACGCTGATGGTCTACCTGACAAACTTGAGGAAGCCCTTGGCACCGACCCCTATAACTCCGACTCCGATGGTGATTCGTATCTTGACGGCCTGGAAGTTCGTTCCAACTATAGCCCCTTGGGCTCTGGCCCGATGGTTTACAACAACGAATTAATCAACCAATTACGTGGCCAAATTCTTTTACAAGTTCAATCTCGCGGCCAAGCTTGGTACGTTAATCCAGTTGATGGCAAACGATACTATTTAAAGAACGGTGAAGCCGCTTATCAAATCATGCGTTACTTGAGTCTTGGTGTCACGGACGACACTCTGAACGAAATTCCAAAAGCAAACATGACCATTAATTGTCACGATGATATTCTTTGCTATCGAAGCGCTATAGAAAATAGACAACCGGCAGAAGTGGATTGGACACTTGATTGGTTCATATCCGGCGTTTCTGTTGACTTTGTTTCTCATCTTCAACATACCTACCAAGAGGCCGATGAACTGTCTGGAGATTACATTTGGCTTGATTCATTTGATTTCAATATAGGAGGTGAGGCACTGCAAGCGCTGTATGACCAGGGAAATTCAGCAGAAGAAATCGAATTTGGGTTAAATAGATGGCGCGAAGACATTGCGAGTCTCTACGACCGCCAAGTCTATTGCGAATATGTCGACGAACAAGCTGTAATCAATCTCGCTGACCAAATTGCTGCAGGTGACTTTGATATAGATATTTTTGACCAATTCAGCGACCTTAACCTTAACTGCGACGAAGTTGGTGGTCTGGAAATATTCTAAAAACAAAAAAACACCGTGCTCGGCTTGAGTGCGGTGTTTTTATTTAATGTCGAAGTTTCTTGGCTGTCCGATAAAGTGAGTACATCACATACTTCATCGGAATCTCAAAAGTGCCGGGCATGCTAACAGTTTTTCCACCGTAGCCCAACTTATAACGTGTTATACCAAACCAAGGGTGGCTTTTATCAGCTCCATCTGGCGCGATGCCAAAGAAATCAAACTGACTCATGCCCTTCTGAATAGCGTCTTCGATGACAAACCAATGCAGAGCGTATTGTGCCATAACATTGCGGTGAAGATTGCTAGTAGCGCCGTAAAGATAGGTTCGAGTACCTTGATAATCAATCAAAATGTTAGCTGCAATAACTCGACCCTCAAACTCAGCAATAGCTAAAGAAGCCCGAGCCTCACCTTTGTCTAAAGTTTTTAACAACTGCTCATAGTATATAGATGGATGTGCAGTAAAACGGTCACGCTGGGTAGTCTGATCCATCAAGCGCAAAAAATCAGGTAAATATTCTGGCCCAACAATCCGTGACACTACTCCTTTACGTTGCGCCAAACGAATATTATAACGAGTCTTGGATTTCGTACTAGCCAAAATTTCGTCTTCACCTTTTGTTAAATCTAAAATAGTAGTATACGAAGGCTGAACATCTTTAACTTTTTGCATCCGCGAAGGTACAGCTGGCTCGACTCGTAAGAATGTTCCATCTTCTAATTTCTCTCTCAGAATTCTAGTCATCTTTTCAGTTGTCGCATTGCCAATTGGTCCTTTTGGCGTATACCAGTAAAACTGACCAAGTGGTAAATGAACTTGAACGGCCAAAGCTAGTGTTGAACCAAACTCCCGCTCCTCATAAATACGTTCGATCCTCCTCCCTAAGGCCTCTTGAAAAACTCCCCATTCCCAAGACTGCAAAAAAGCTCCAAAAGGCGGAGTATATTTTTTTACTTTCTCATTCCAGGTAGCGCGATCCATGTTAATTTGATCCTAATAAATTAAGCGCCTTGCGTATCCGAGCCTCCGTATCTTCCTCGTCCACCAACTTGAGAACCTCTAAACAATCTTGACGAGAGTATCCTAAACTCATTAGAGCCTCGATAGCGTCATTATCAATCTGCACGTCTTCTTCCGCCACAAGCACTCCTTTCATTTCTAGAATAATCTTTTGTGCAGTCTTTGTCCCGACCCCAGAGATGCTAGTTAAAAAACTTAGATCTCCAGCAATAATCTTTTGTGAAATGTCATCCGATGTGCCAACGCTCAAAATTTTCTGAGCTAGTTTGGTGCCAACTCCTGAAATATCAATCAACCTTTCGAACAACTCCAACATCTTAAACTCCAAAAAACCATACAACTCACGCCTATCTTCACGAATATGATCGTGTATAAAAACTTCTACCTGATTGTCCTTAATGGCAGAAAAACCAACGCAATAAACACGGTAACCTACGTCATTAACGCGCAGAATAACCCAATTTCCACCAGAAAAGATAACCTGACCACTTAAAAACCCGATCATAGGCTTTTATTTTCTCATGATGAGCCTTTCTGGTCAAAGAGTTTCCTAGCCTCTCCAATCCGGCCGGCTATTAATGGCGTCTTATCTCCAAAATCAATTTTTCTACCCCGATCCCTAACAAGAGCATAAATTTCTTCCATTACTTGACCTCGCTCTGGTCCAAAAGTCACATTAAGCATAGTAAAAACTTCCTCAGGAGAAAGCGCAGATTTTTCTAGAATCTGCATAAGTTTCTTTTTTTCACGCCTGTTAGCTTCCTCAATTCTCCTAGCGCGACGCAAAGGAATGGCTCTTTGTTCTGAATATAACCAATTGAAGATAGCCTCTGTCTTAATGAAAAAAGTACCATCTTTGTAAGCCAGGCTGCCAACTGTTGAATCAAGAAAAGTAGCTGCCAACATGGCGTCGAGTGCATCATCACCATCAAGTCCAGCTTTGTTAGCGCGTGATGTCATTAGCTCGAATTTCTGCTCGTTCGTTCCTTTGGTAAAGAAATCCAAAACATCCATGTGGTAGCGTGTCATAAAAGTCAGCAAAACTCTGTCATCCTCTGGCAAACGGAAAAAATCAGCTACGTTCTCTCTAGCTTCAAAAAAATCAGCCCCTGCACCTTTTTTTGCATGACCCAAATAATGCACTGAGATCTCATATTGATCATAAAAAGCAGCCATCAACTCTGGAACCGATAAATCTTGATGACTAGAATGAAAAGCTTTTAGCAACTTTAAATATAGTGCCTTTTCTTTTTCTGTAGCTTCATCTGACAGGCGGTAACGGTGCTTGGAAAAACCTTCTTGCTCACCTTTTGAGCCAGCTGGAGCAGAAAAGGAGGCTGTACTTGCTTTGGCAATATCATGAACACATGCATAGGCTTGAAGTGTGGCAGCGCGCTCACGAATAGTCTCCTCAAGTTCCCTAATCTCGTGCTCTAAATCTTTGTGTCTAACAAATTCTTCAATATGGAGTAGGCCTGCTCCATCTACAATAGCAAAGATTGTTGCTAGCATCCGAATTATGCCATCGCTTACTGTTGGGCCTTCAACATGCCAAGGAGCAGATTGTGGTGTAGTGCGACAAGTCGCCAACTCCGGCACTCTATTAGCTACTTGTAAAAATAAATCTTCTGCCTGTTGTTTGTATTTTGGCGTCAAAGCAGCAAGATTAACCCAATCAATAAAAAACTGTGTCTCTTTCTTATCTTCAACTACGTGTGTGACTTCCTCCCACATATTTACTTTTTAATAACAGCCAAAATTTCCTCTATACCAGGTAGATCTTTATCTTCTTTTAAAATCCCCCAGCATTTGTCTCCACCAAAAGTAAAACCACCAAATTTTTTTAAAAGTTTTGTAGTTCTTTTTGTATCCTGAAAATAAATACGTCGCTTTCCTTGAATAATCAAAACCGGCATCGATTTACTATATGTTTCAGCAACCAGAAAAGAGATTGAATCACGCAAACTGATTGTGTCATCCTGACTGCTAACGATTATAACGCCATCTTTTTCTTCGCGCTTATCCCATGCTTTTTTTGCAGCTGTTTCTTCTTTTAAGCGACGTTTACCTTCAACCTCAAGAGTCAATTCTCGATAAAACTCCAGTACGCGCTTAAAATCTTTAGTACTTAACTTTTGTTTCTTCAACTCCCAAATAAAACCGCGATCCATAGCCGCAACACCAGCAACAAGAGTCGAATCAAATCCTAGTTTTTCTAAATCTTTTGGAGTAATCTTGAAAGCTGTCAGAAACTGTTCCAAAGAACTTTTCTTTTTCATCCGATCGAGCTCACCATAACGGTGATGATCAATAATTACAACTTTGAATCCTGCCTCTCCTAGAGTTTTTTCTTCTTTGAGCCCAGGGATTTCTACAATAAAAACTTTTTTAGCCTCTGGCGCTGTCTTTTTGATCTGCTTTAATAAATTCTTCTCTCGACTAAGCTTGGCACCGTGCGGTTGCTTGGAGACAATGGTTGGCAGTTTTATTTTTTTGGCGATTTTTAAAATCATCAACGATTCTTCATCGTTTTTGGGACAAATCAACAAATGATTTTGACTATCTTTCATGCGACTATTGTAACACAAAACCGTCGCCAGTCATTACTAGCGACGGTCTCTGCGGACTATTTATTAGAATCCCAGCCAAATTTCTTGTTCAGCCGCGCGAAAGGAGGCTGTATGCCGAAGCGCCTCGTCCTGATCGAAAATAATGCTTGAGGACAACGTGGCCTCTTTAATAGTGTCTCTATGATCCTCGAACATCTGCTTCACTTCAGCTGAAGCAGACCAAATCTTTAAGTCAATTCTATCTTGAATGGTTTTACCTGCTTCTTTACGCAGCTGATTAACGCGGCGTGTTATGTCGCGCGCCATGCCTTCTCGAATCAATTTTGGCGATAGATCTAAATCAAGATCAACCTTTAACTCACCTTTTAGTACAGTGGCTCTTTTTATATTAACCTCTTCTAAAATAACTTTGATTATCTCGGAATCAATTTCACCTGTCGGAACAGAGATAGTCATGCTATCCAAAACTTGTTTTACTGGACGACCGGATTCTTCACGAATCTCCAAAGCACGACTTACGATCGCTCGAGCCTGGCCCATTTCTTCTAACAACATTTTATCGATTGTGCCAGTATCTGGCCAGTCTTCCAAATGAACCGAGAGTCTGTTTTTGGTAGCCAAAAATTCACCATTGATTTCCTGGTAGATCACTTCTGCCAAAAATGGTGTAAAAGGAGCAATCATCTTGGACAACGTGTCCAAAACCGAACGTAGAGTAGCTACAGCTTCAGCTCGATCTTCACCGGCAGACTTCATCCGATCGCGTGATCGACGAACGTACCAAGTAGAAAGGTCCGTGGCAAAAGATTGGATCGACCTAGCGGCTAAAGAAAGATCATAGGCGTTCATAGCATCAGACTCGGCTTCCAATGTTTCATTTAGCTTGGCCAAAATCCAACGATCGAGCACATGCGCACCCAGAGCTTCACGTCCATCATCATGTTCCTTATACAAAGCATAAAAGGAAGTGACGTTGCGTAAAATATTAACGAACTTCTTAGATACCTCATCAACATCCTTTTCTGCAAAACGAATATTTTCTGCCTTAACCACAGGACTAGACATTAAATAAAGTCGCACAGCGTCTGAGCCATATTTTTCCATAACTTCCATCGGGTCTGGATAATTTTTGAGCCTCTTGCTCATCTTTTTACCATCTTCGGCCAGCACAATACCGTTTACAATAACATTTTTAAAAGCTGGCATATTGAAAAGGGCGTTGGAAAGCACGTGCAGAGTATAAAACCAACCACGTGTTTGATCTTGACCTTCAGCAATGAACTCAGCTGGAAAACCTTGATCAAATTTTGTCTGATTTTCAAAAGGATAATGAATTGAAGCATACGGCATAGAGCCTGACTCAAACCAGCAATCCAAAACTTCGCCAATACGACGAAATTCCTTGCCATCGCGCTCAATTACAATTTTGTCGACTACATGCTTGTGCAGGTTATCAACTTTTTGGCCAGACAATTCTTCTAATTCTTCCAAAGAGCCAATACAAATCGCCTCACCGTCCTCGCTCAACCAAACTGGCAGAGGCGTACCCCAAAAACGTGAACGGGAAATTGCCCAATCGCGCGCACCTTCCAACCATTTACCAAATCTGCCTTCCTTCATGTTCTCTGGAATCCAGTTTATCTCTTCATTGGTAGAACTAAGACGATTGCGCATGTCAACAACTTTTACAAACCAAGAAGAAGTTGAGTAATTCAATAATGGTGTGTCGCAACGCCAACAATGTGGATAGCTATGAGTGAATTTTTCTTTAGCAAATAGTTTATTGTGATGTGCTAAGTACTTGATAATTTCAATATCAGCGCTCTGATAATCCCCCTTGGATTTAACTGGCACTCCACGTACAGCATATCCTTCCTCGGTCATTGGCTCGGCTACTTCAGACACAAAATGACCATTCATACCAACATGCATTATTGGCGAAACATGTTCTTCCTTACCCAATGACATATCGTCTTCACCAAAACCTGGCGCAATATGTACAATACCTGTTCCTTCTTCGATAGTAACAAAATCAGCCGCTACAACTCTAAATGCATTTTCATGATCTTTGAAAAACGGGAAAAGTGGTTCATAAGTTGAGCCTATCAAATTACTCAGATCAACAGGACCAACCACAGTGTGTGGCGAATCTTTAAAAACATTTTCTACCCGATCTTTAGCTAGAATAAATTGACCATTTTCAGTTTCTACTATGACATATTCAATTTTTCCTCCTACAGCTAATAAGACATTGCCTGGCAGTGTCCATGGAGTAGTGGTCCAAGCTAGCAACTGCGCTCCACTATAGACTCCGCTCTTCAAAATGAACTCAGCAATCAGAGAAATATCAGTGACATCTTGGTAGCCTTGAGTAACTTCGAAGTTTGAAAGCACGGTCTCACAGCGCGGACAAATATGCATTGGTTTTCGGCCTTCGTAGATCATGTCCTTATCCCAAAGTGACTTGAATACCCACCAGACCGACTCCATAAACGGTAAGTCCATGGTTTTGTAGGCATTATCCATGTCGATCCAACGACCAAGACGATGAATAACTTTCTTCCATTCCTCAGCATAGGTTAGGACTTCCTCGTGACACTTATTATTAAAAGTGTCGATGCCAAATTCTTCAATATCTTGGCGTGAACCTAAATCGAATTTCTTTTCAACAATATTTTCGATTGGCAAACCGTGGCAGTCCCAACCCCAAGTACGCTCAACGCGGTAACCTTTCATGGTCCAATAACGTGGCACCACGTCTTTCATAACGCTGGCTACAATATGACCATAGTGAGGAAGACCTGTGGCAAACGGAGGTCCATCGTAGAAAACATAAGGCTTACCGTCTGGTCGTAATTCGATTGATTTTTCAAAAACCTTATTCTCGTCCCAATAAGTGAGAACGTCTAGTTCTTGCTTAGCGTGTGATAGTTTTTCTTGATCCATATGAGCCTAGATTACCAGCGCCGACGCATTAAATCAAGGTTAAACCTCGGTTTCGAGCTGTAGAATAAGACTTAAACCGAGGTTTAACCTTGGTCAATTCTCAAATAAACTCAAATTCCTAATTTTTGCTATAATACTTCCATGAAACAACCAACCATTTACCTCGGAGCTGATCACGCCGGGTTTCATTTAAAGACAAGTATTCGCGAGCATTTAGAATC
>JAHISC010000103.1 GCA_018818445.1 Patescibacteria group bacterium
ACAGCAACAGAAGAGGCGAGATTTCGAGGTTACAAAATTGGGAGATTTAGTTTTAATCGACCGGGCGGACGTTGTGAAAATTGTGAAGGTCATGGTGAAATCGCTATTGAAATGCATTTCTTGCCAACGGTTTTTGTGCAGTGTGATGTTTGTAAGGGTAAACGATTTAATCGAGAAACTTTAGAAGTTTGTTGGAACGAAAAAAATGTTTGGCAGGTCTTGGATATGACAATTGATGAAGCAACTGAATTTTTTAAAGATGTTCCAGCTGTATTTTCCAAGATCAAGACTTTGCAAGAAGTTGGACTCGGTTATTTAAAACTTGGTCAGCCAGCCACAACATTGTCTGGTGGTGAGGCTCAACGAATTAAATTGGCAACTGAATTGTCTAAACGTCAGACTGGCAGAACCTTGTATTTACTCGATGAACCAACTACAGGATTGCACTTCGAAGATGTTAAAAAGTTGCTCGAAGTATTGCATCTGTTGGTGGAAAAGGGGAATTCGGTTATGGTTATTGAGCACAATCTTGATGTAATCAAAACAGCTGATTGGATTATTGATTTGGGCCCCGAAGGTGGCGACGGCGGTGGTCTGGTGATCGCAGAAGGTACGCCAGAAGAGATTTGTAAAATGCCACAAAGCTACACAGGAAAGTATTTAAACAAAGTTCTTTAAAATGATTACGCCCAGAGCTCGGTGAGGAGCCCTGGGCGCAGGCGAAACGAGGGGTCAGCCAAGTACGCGAAGTCGTGGCTTCAGAACCTCCTCAGAGATCTCTTCGGTGACCTCGTCTTCTTCTTGGATCCGGGGGTGGAGAAGACGACGAAGTTCGAAAGGTCTGAGGCTGAGCGTATGGGCCACTTCGAGCGCGGTTTTCTTGCTGACATGGATGAAACCGAACGTCGGCGCAACTGTACGGAGCCAGTCCTCTAGATCATTACCACGTACGATTGGGACGGAACGTGGCGGGATCTGGTACGACTCCAAAACCGTGCCGTCATCGGTCGATCGAATCTCAGCGACGAGCTGAGAGACACCTCCATGGGGTCGAAGTGTTAGAAAGAATTCGAAATCGAAGGATTGTTCGGGCGTATCGGGCAACATCTCCCCCTTTGGCTGTTACCATCTCTCAGCTTACTTGTTGAAAACATGAGTGTCAATTTTATATTTTACTAATGAATTTGTGAGAGTGGATAACTTTGGTATCATACATGGGCCGATCGGGACAAGAATGAAACAAGTGTTCTGATTAAGTATTTTATTACCTCAACTTTAAAAAGTGATTCCAAAACAGATTAAAATTAAAAATAATCAGTTACCCGATGAGCCTGGGGTTTATTTTTATTACGATCGGGCCGATAAGCTGCTCTATATTGGTAAAGCAACGTCATTGAAAAATAGGGTTAGTTCATATTTTGTTAAAGCACACGATAATCGTATTTCGCAATTAGTTTCTAGAATTGCAAAAATTAATTACATTGTGACGCCGACCGTCATCGAAGCTTTGGTTTTGGAGGCCAATCAGATTAAAGCCAAACAGCCAGAGTTTAATATTTTGCAGCGTGACGATAAAAGTTTTTTGTATCTGGTCATTACTAACGAGGATTTTCCTAAACCACTCTTAATGCGCGGTTTAGAATTAGAACATCTTGGTATAAATCCTTTTGATGCCAAACTGTCAGCCAAAGCTAAGAAGAAATTTTTGGCAGTATATGGGCCATACACCAGCGGTTATTCTTTGAAAAAAGCCTTAGATTTTATTCGTAAGATCATTCCTTGGAGTGATTGCGAGCCTCCGTCTGCTCAGATTCAGAACCCCCCTTTATCCCCCCTTGGAAAGGTGGGAAAGCGAGGGAGACCTTGTTTTTATCGCCATATTAAAAAGTGTCCAGGAGTTTGTACTGGGGAGATTTCGAAGAGTGATTATAAAAAAATCATTAAGAAATTAATGCTGTTTTTTGAAGGCAAGAAAGGCGTCTTGATTAAACAATTACAAAAGGAGATGAAAGTTGCAGCGCAAGATCGCCGTTTTGAAGAAGCAGCTCAGCTACGCAATAACATTTTTGCTTTGCAACACATCCAAGACGTAGCTTTTATTACCCGCGAAGATATTGAACTACCAGTGGCGAAACTGCGCGATGAATCTTTGATCGATCTTGAAGGTCGGATTGAAGCTTATGATATTTCCAATATTTCCGGTACTTCTGCGGTTGGTTCGATGGTTGTTTTTGAAGAAGGACGGCCAGCTAAACAACACTATAGAAAATTTAAGATTAAGACGGTTGAAGGTGCGAATGACGTTGCCATGCTCGAGGAGATGCTGCGACGGCGATTAAAACGCGCGACTCGCATTGTTTCTCCCCCTGCCCGAGGGGGAGCTAGAGGGGGTGGGAGAACTCGAATTTGGGATTTGCCGGAAATTATGGTGATTGACGGCGGAAAACCGCAAGTTAATCGAATTCAGCGAGTTTTAAAAGAATTGCAGATCGAAATACCGATTGTCGGCTTGGCCAAGGGTTTTGACCGCAAACAGGATCGACTTATCTTTGATAGATCAAATTTAGAGTTGGCGCGTGTAGTTGTGCGAGGAAAAGAGGTTTTTCAAAAAGCTCGCGATGAAGCGCACAGGTTTGCGGTGAAGTATCATCGGGAGTTACGGTCAAAGAGGTCAGGAGTTAAAGGGAAAAAATAATAATTTAAATCGTTCCGTATTTTTGAATTAGAAAAGCGCGGTGGGTGCAACGGCACCCACCGCGCCTTGAGATACGAGCCCTATTTCTGGTAGGGCATTGATGGTGGATCGAGTGGGAGCGGGGCAGACTGGAACAGCTTGCAGTAGCGCTGCTTGTAGCCCATCTCGCGGTTCGCGAGGTGCTCCTCGGCCTCGGCAATCATGCCTCGGTGATGCTCGATCGTGTGCTTGGGCAGCTTGTCGAGGTAGTAGAACTTGCCGCTTGCGAATTCAGTTCCAGGTTTGACGAAGGCGAAGTAGACGCTGTGCAGACACGAGCCGCGCTCGCGGTAGCGAGTCTTGTCCTCCACCTCCGGATCACCGGTCGTGACGTACTGGAAGGCGATCTCTGGCTTGAGCTTGGCTCCACCGAGTTCACCACGCAACAGGCGGTCCATCATGTCGTCCATGGTGTCGTCGATGCGCAGCGTGGTACCCGGGAAGTGGAACATACTTGGCCACGGATCGTTGGGATCGTCCGGCCGCTGGTGCAGCAGGATCTGCCAGCCGATCGCACCGATGTACTCGTCGGGCTGGCGACGCAGTACCATCAATTCAGGGCTGGCCTGAGGGAATGCCTGCGGACCACGCTCGAAGTACTTCTGCGGGATGCCGTGGTAAGGGTGGAGCCGAGCGTAGTTGATGAGCGCCTCGAACATCACGTCAGACGTTGGCCAAAGTTGCTCCAAGAGATCCCTTGTCTCCTCTAGTGTCATCTCCCCGGACTTGAGATGCTCGAGCTTAGCACGCGTAACCGTTACCGTGATCTCACACATTTCCTGGTCCTCCTTGGACTAGAGTGGAAGTAGCACAGAGACTCTATGTAAATTAGCCAAAAAAGTCAATAATTAGGTTACAGATGAAAGGTTTTAGGGGTCAGGGATGTAATAGACATTTTTTATCCCCAATTGAAGTGGATAACTTTGGTTGACCGTGGTGTGAGTGTGGGGTAGAGTGGAGGAAGTGAGGCACAAAGTGGGTTGTGTCCGATAAATCTCAATTTCGAGATTTACTAGAATCTGTGTCTCAAGGCATGGGCACAGATTCTAGAAAATCTCTATTATACCAAGCGGTTCGGGAACCCTCCCCCTATCATGAGACGTCGCAACGTTCTGCTGCAACGTTTCGTGGTAGTTACCCCTTCGCTCCTTTGGAGCTATGGGGCACAGGGTTACGACCGCTTGTTCTTTATTAAGAACGAGCCGAGATAAAATGGATGAGATTTTTGTGAAGAACGAGCACCGGAGCGAGACGTACTGGATAAGTACGATGAGCGAGGAGCATAGTTCTTAGCAAAAAGATCGCCGTTTTAGCCGGCAAGTAATATGTTCATAGGCGAGTATCATCACCAAATAGATGAAAAGGGACGCATGGCCGTTCCTGTGAAGTTTCGCCCAGATCTCATACACGGTGCGGTTGTAACCAGAGGTCTGGATTCTTCACTATTTCTGCTCCCCTTGGAGGAGTGGGGTAAGCTAGCAACTAGTCTTGCTGCCTTACCCCTGGGGCAGTCTAATTCTCGCGCCTTCGCCCGACTCATGCTTGCGGGTGCTATGGAGGTGGGAGTAGACAAGCAGGGACGTTTCGTCATTCCCGAGTATTTGCGTGATTACGCAGAGCTTGGAAAAAAAGTGGTGATTGTCGGCATTCACACTCGCATCGAAATCTGGGACGAAGGTAAGTGGGAAACTTATCGACGCCAAACTGAAGACGATGCAGAGAAGATCGCCGAACAGCTGGGAGAACTCGGCATCTAGCTATCAGATATGAAAGGACACACACCAGTTTTGATCGTAGAAGTTCTGGATAGCCTGAACCTTGCTCCTGGCACACGTATTCTAGACTGCACCGTTGGTCTAGGTGGGCATGCTAAAGCAATATTAGAGAGAACGTCTCCAAATGGGACTCTCTGCGGGTTTGATCGTGACATGAGAAATCTCGAGCTCGCAAGAGTCACTCTGGCTGCATTTGGAGACCGAGTGAGTCTGATACATGACTCGTTTGCCAATATTGGCGCTCACTCGCTGCCATCTATGGACGGCATTCTCTTTGACCTCGGCTTCTCATCTCTTCATGTGGATGATGCTTCCCGTGGGTTTTCGTTTCAAAAAGACGGCCCTTTGGACATGCGTTATGACATCACACAAGAGCTAACAGCCGAAACAATTGTTAATAGCTGGTCACGCGAAGATTTAGCAGATTTGTTCCGTATTTTAGGAGAAGAACCAAAAGCGAATTTCATTGCTAAGGAAATTCTCCAATCCAGACGCAAGGAGCGAATCACAACAACTCTTCAACTCGCCGAAATTATTGAGCGCGTATCGCCTCGTCGCGGAAAGATCCATCCTGCAACGAAAGTGTTTCAAGCTCTAAGAATGGAAGTGAACGATGAGCTCGGTCAAATAAATTATGGGCTAAAAGCATCTTTGGAACTTTTGAAGCCCCGAGGAAGACTAGCGGTAATCACTTTTCATTCACTTGAAGACCGTTTGGTTAAACAATTTATTAAAAATAATGAACAACTCAGTCGCGTAACAAAAAAGCCAATTCGACCAACTTGGGAGGAACAGAAGTCGAATGCGAGATCTCGAAGTGCTAAATTACGCGTTGCTGAAAAAATAGGGGGCTATGAAGAGAGAGACAGAAAAAACAAAAACAGCAGTTCTGAAGCAGACTAATTGGCTTCGTGTATTATTGTTTGCTGCCACGATCATTATTGGCGCATTGTATATTTGGCAAGTAAATATATCGGCCACCCGCGGTTTTGCTATGCGAGATCTAGATCAGGAAATAGAGAGTTTAGAGACAGACAATGATCGTCTACAAATGGAAGTGACACGATTGCAATCAATAGACAGTGTTACAACGAGAGTACAAATGCTAGGTCTAGTTGAAATTGATGCGATTGATTATGTAAATACATTAAGCTCAGTTGCTATCAATCGGTAGCGCACAGAGGGCATAGATAAAATTATAAAATAACGAATCTAGAAATCGTGAACATGATAAAGCCATAATCCTGATGATAGGAATGATCTTAAAAATTGCGATTTAAAATAAGAAAAATTTAAGAATTCTATCGATAATTTGTCTGGGCATAGGCATTTTTTTTATTTATAATTGCTCAGGATGATAAGGATGATATAATCAAACAGTATGGATGAAACAAGAGATCTTGAATCACCTCAATCATCAAAAAAACGTCCAAGACCAGCAGTTTTAATTATTGTTGACGGTTTTGGTGTGGCTGCCGACACTGAAGGTAATGCTGTTACCCGGGCCGATACTCCGGTTTTTGACGAGCTCATTAAACGTTATCCGGTAGTTAACCTGCATGCTTCAGGAGAATACGTAGGTCTCATGTGGGGTGAGATGGGTAACTCGGAAGTGGGGCATTTAACTATTGGTACTGGTCGTGTTTACTACAAAGCTTTGCCACTTATTGAGCGCGCTATTAAAGATAAATCTTTTTTTGAGAATCAAGCATTTCTAGGTGCCACAGAGCATGTTAAGAAATCTGGCGGCACATTGCATCTTATGGGTATTATGTCTTCTGGCAAGGTTCATGGTTATGATGCACACTGTCATGCTTTGCTGGAGTTGGCTAAGCAACAAAAGGTAAAAGATGTAGCTGTTCATGCTTTTTTGGATGGCCGTGACACTCTTTATAATTCGGGTGTAGATTTTATCACTCTCTTGTTGCAAAAGATGAAAGAGATCGGAGTTGGTCGCTTGGCTTCAATGTCTGGACGATATTTTTCCATGGATCGAGATAACCGTTGGGACAGAACTGAAAAAACTTACAACGCTATTGTAAAAGGTGAATCACCAAATATGGCTGAGGATCCGCTGGAAGCTTTGAAGGCGTCGTATGCTAAAGAAGTATATGATGAAGAATTTCCGCCGACAGTTATAGCTAAGAAAGGTAAACCAGTGGCTACTGTAAAACCGGGGGATGCTGTTATTTTCTTCAACTTTAGGCCAGATAGGTCTCGACAGTTAACTAAGGCCTTTGTTTTGCCAACATTTGATAAGTTCGAACGTACTGATATTGAAGACCTAGATTTTGTGACAATGATGGAATTTGAAAAAGGTTTGCCAGTCCAGGTCGCTTATCTTCCTGTTGAGATTAAAAATGGTTTAGCGGAAGTTATTTCTAAAGCCGGTTTAGTCCAGCTGCACATTGCTGAGACTGAGAAATATGCCCACGTAACTTTCTTTTTTAACGGAACGCGCGAAGATCCATTTCTTAATGAGGATAGGGCAATTATTCCTTCGCCCAGAGTTTCTTCTTATGATCAACAACCAGAGATGTCGGCACGTGAGTTGACAGATCGAGTGGTTAAGGAGATCAAGACTGACAATTATGATTTCATAGTTTTGAATTTTGCCAATCCTGACATGGTAGCTCACACCGGAAATTTGGAGGCTTCAATTAAAGCAATGGAAGTCACAGACGAAAGTGTTGGTCGCGTCGTTAAGGAAGTTTTATCACGCGATGGCGTTGTTTTTATCACAGCTGACCATGGTAATACGGAAGAAATCCGTAATTTACAGACCGGTGATATCGATAAAGAGCATAGCACCAATTCGGTACCGTTCTTTATTATCAGTAATAGATTCGAAGGTCAGGCCGGAGTTTCTGGTGATGTACCTAATGGTGATCTGTCACTGATGCCGCCTGCAGGGATGCTGGCTGATGTAGCACCAACAATTTTGCAAGTTATGGATATAGATAAACCAGATGATATGACCGGAACATCTTTAATTTAAATTAGCAGATGGTAGATTGAAGGCAGTATTTTTGCTATAATTGTTTCAGTATTTACAGTTTGACAATTCAGTAACTCAAAGACTTATGCAAATCGAAGATGACACAATGATGCAACCGATGATGGCTAATCCTCCATCTCCCGCTAAACAAAAACAATGGATGATTATTGCCATTACTTCCATAATTGTATTAGCAGTGACAATCATCGTTGCACTAGTAGTAACACTGAATGCAAAGGATAAAGTTCGAGCTTGCGATCAAGAGATAGCCTCACTTGAACTAGATGTTGTTTCTGCCGAGGCCTTAACAGTTCAATGTAGCAACGAATTAGGAGACGCCGGTGTACAAAAAGTGGGGGAGATCGAAGCAAGTGGTCAAATGTACGGTTTTCAATATCCGGCCGATATCAGTATTAGCAAGCATATTCAAGCTGCTACAGCTATAGAACCTTTGCTTATTTATCGAGTTAATCATGATCTAATCTCAACCTGTAGTGAATGCAGTCCAGAGCCAGACGTTGTTTTACTGACACATACTTACGACAGAACTCTGCTTGGTCTGGAAAGTGGTGAAAAGTATTCGACTCGTATTATTGATTCGTATAATGGTTCAGATTATCAAGACGTGACGACCAAGACAGAAGCAAGTCGCAACGGAACATTAACAATTATCTCTGGTGAACAAATTGGCGGTTATGTTAGCCCTGACCAACCAAAGCGTTTTGAAACTTATATTTTTGAAGCAGATAAGTATGTAGTTGTTGCTTGGCTCAATCTTTCTGGTAGTGATGATGATTCAATTGTTAATTTCTTTCACGAGACTTTAGATACCAGTGAAATTGAGTAATTTTTAAAATTAAAAAGGGGCTGTTGAAACAGTCCTTTTTTTGATACAATAGTCACATGCAAAATTTTGATGAGCGAATAACTAAATACTTTTTTGACTTAGGTCGCAGCAATGAAGCACTTTGGAGGTTTATTTCCTTGCGTGGCATGTATGTTTTTGTTCTAACTTATTTATTCATTTTATTTTTTTCTTCAAGTGCAACTTTTATCAAATTAACACCGGTGATCGCTTTAGCACTAACTTTTCTTATCACCATGTTGATACGTTACACTGTGCGACGTAAACGACCGAAATTCGAAGGTTCAACTTATCGAGCTTGGTTGAACTCATTTTCTTTTCCTTCTCTACACGCATCTTTGTCTTTTGCCTTTTCAGTTTCGCTTTCAGTTATTCTTTGGAACGTCTCACCGGATATGTGGGGCATTGTTTGCATTGTATTTTTAAATGCACTCGCTGGACTGATCGCTCTTTCTAGATTAGCTGTTGGGGTTCATTATATTTCGGACATTATTGTAGGGTTGTTGATAGGAATTGCGGTTTCCGCTATGGTATAGGAGCTATGAAAGCAGTAATTTTAGCTGGCGGCGTTGGAACGCGTTTGTGGCCCATGAGCCGCAAAGATAAGCCAAAACAATTTTTTGAGGTAGTTGGTGAGGAGCCATTGATTTGTGATACATATCGGCGTCTTTTACGGCTTTTTCCAGCTGAAAAGATATATTTTTCAATTTCTCCAACTTTCGATGATTTGATTCATCGGCAGTTTCCTGACGTTCCTGATGACAGAATTTTGATTGAACCGGAAAAGCGAGATACAGGTCCAGCTATGGGTTATGTAGCAGCACTTTTGGAACTGACTGATCCAGATGAACCAATTGTGTTTATTCCATCCGACCACTACATTAACGACGAAGAGTTGTTTTTACGGTGTCTGGATCGTGGTGGTCAATTGATTGAGGAGACTGGAAAATTACTAGACATCGGAATTGCTGTTGCTTTTCCAAGTACTGTGCTTGGTTATACAAAAATTGGCGAACTATTTAGAGATATCGAAGGTATCGAAGTTTTTGCTTTTGCTGGTCATAAAGAAAAACCAGATTATCAGACTGCTAAATCCTACCTTGAATCCGGAAATTATCTCTGGCACGCTAATTATTACATGTGGACGCCTCGTAAATTTATGGAGGCATTTGAAAAGTATGCACCAGACATGGGAAGTAAATTGCGAAAAATTCAGCGTGCAGTTGCTGATAAGCACGAAGAGCAGATATTTGATCTTTACACACAACTACCAAAGATTTCAATAGATTACGCAATAACTGAAAAAATGCATCCAGAAGATGTACTGATAATAAAAGGAGATTTTGGTTGGAGTGACATTGGTGCTTGGGACACACTATACGATAGATTAGCTGATTCATCTGACAATGTAGTCAAGGGCAAGTGCGTTACGCTCGATACAACCGGGTCATTAATCTACGGACCAGCGCATAAATTACTGGCTGTAGTTGGCATGAAAGATATAGTTGTAGTGGATACTGGTGATGCCTTGTTGATTTGTCCGCGAGGAGAAGCGCAGCGAGTTAAAGAAATTGTTGAAAAATTACAAGACGAAAATCATGAAACTTTCTTATGATGAAATTATTTAGAAAAATTATCTCATGTGTTGCTACGCTAATTATTTTGATTGTCTTGTTAGGCAGTTTGGTGGTTTGGCAATCGTACCGATTTTGGTTGCAAGCTCCAGCCAAAGAGGCATCAAGTCAAGTAATAACAATTGTTGACGGAGAAGGCTTTGGCACGATGGCTATTGAATTGGAAGAAAGAGGTTTAATTAATAGCAAATTTTGGTTTACGATTTACGGTAGGTTAGACGGTTCACAAAAAAATATTCAGGTTGGTGAATTTGAGTTGCGGCCTGGCATGAATTACGCTTCAATCATTGATATTTTGATGCGATCTGACTCGGAAGAAGTTACTATTACTATTCCAGAAGGCTATACTTTGCAGCAAATAGGGGAGTTGGTTGTAGCGAATTTTGATGTAACTGAAGCTGAGTGGGGAGTTTTGACTGGTATGGAGTCGCCTTTTGAGACTCACGAATTTGTTGTTGCAGCACAAAAACCAGCTGATGTCGATTTGGAAGGATACTTGTTTCCAGATACATATCGATTTTTTGAAGACGCAACTGGAGAGCAAATTGTGCAAAAATTGTTGAATACAATGCAGAGCCGCTTTGAACAAAATAATTTAGTTCCGTCGCCAGACATGTCCATCCATGAGATGTTGACTCTGGCTTCTATTTTGGAGAGAGAAGTACGTGGCAGTGAAGATATGGCTATCGTAGCTGATTTGTTTTTGCGCCGCCTGGACATTGGCATGGCTTTGCAGGCTGATTCAACTGTAAACTATATTACAGGGCGTGATACACCAAGCATCTCTCTCGCGGATAGAGATATTGACTCCTTGTACAATACTTATTTGTATCCAGGTCTGCCACCAGGACCGATTAGCAATCCAGGTTTGGAATCATTGCAAGCACTTATTAATCCAACACCAAATTCATTCTATTACTTTTTAACAACTCCGGAGGGAGAAGTAATTTATGCCATCAGTCACGATGATCATGTTCGTAATAAGGCAACTTATTTGCCGTAGTTTTGTTTTTTCAGGTCTAATTGTTCTTGGCATATTATTTGTTGCCACACAAGCTCAAGCGGCTGATTGGTCGATTGAAAATTTTGATTCAGTAATTGAAGTTAATGAAGATGCCACTTTAACTGTTACAGAGCAGATTGAGGTTAATTTTGATGTAGCTAAACATGGAATTTTAAGGAGTATACCTGTTTCTTATCATGATGATTTTAATAATCGCGTTAGGGCCAACATAACAATAATTTCCGTTTTTCAGGATGAGAAACCAGTCCTTTATGATGTGAATCGTGTTGGTAGTGAAAAAGTTATTCGAATTGGTGATCCAAACGTTACTATTTTAGGTAAGCATATTTATTCAATTTCCTATCAGGTAGATCGAGCTCTACTTTACTTTGATGATTTTGATGAGGTCTATTGGAATGTTACTGGTTCAGATTCTACAGTACTAATTCAACGCTCGACCGCAGTAGTTTCTTTGCCAGAAGGTGCTAGCGTAATTCAAGCCAAATGTTTTACTGGTGGTTACGGTTCGCTGGATGAGAATTGTGGCATGGCCGAAGATGGAAACGTAATTGGTTTTGCCGCGGACGACATGATGACAGTGGCGGTTGGTTTTACCAAAGGAGTTATAAATCAACCAACATTAGCAAAACGAATTACCTGGTTTTTGATTGATAATTGGATTGCTTTGTTTCCATTGCTCTTAATGTTAGCTGTATTTATTTTGTGGTGGAAGATGGGCAGAGATCCAAAATTACATAAAACAATTATCGCCGAATATGAGCCACCACAAGGGTTGTGGGCTCCGTATTTAGGATTATTGTTACAGAGTACAGTTTCCAGACAAGCTCTGACTGCTATGATTATCCATCTGGCAGTTGCAGGATATATTGGCATTGAAGTTAAAGAAGGGGATAAGAAAAAAGAAATCACCACTCTAATTAAGAAAAAGAGTGATACTGGATTGGATGAACCACACAAAAAGCTGATGAAGATTCTTTTCAAATCTGATAAGAACGAG
Source organism: Patescibacteria group bacterium (assembly GCA_018818445.1). Taxonomy (GTDB): domain Bacteria; phylum Patescibacteriota; class Patescibacteriia; order UBA9934; family UBA9934; genus JAHISC01. The sequence continues at coordinate 12,028 of JAHISC010000103.1, forward strand.
ACCACACTAGATTCTTTAAAAAATAGAATTCAGACCTCGGAAATTAGTGAGTTACGTAAATCTTTATACAAAAAAATGCAGCAAGATAAATTATTTACTAGTTCATCTTTTTGGTTGAGACCTGTGGTGCTAGCTTTAGCTGTAGTTCAAATTTACAGTTCGGTAATGCTTGGTTTTTTCTTTGGTGGCTTTGCTGGTGCTCTTCTATTTATTGGCGGAATTTTGTCTATTGTTTTTGGTCTGCTTATGCCTAAGCGGACTCTTCAAGGAGCGGAATTGGCGCGTAAGGCAGCCGGGTTCAAATTGTTTATGCACACAGCAGAAAGATATCGTTCACAGTGGCAGGAGAGAGAACATATATTTTTCGATTATTTACCATACGCAATTATATTCCGTGACACCGATCATTGGGCCAAGGTGTTTGCAAATCTAGACATTAAACAGCCGGATTGGTACCAAAGTACGTTACCATTTAATTCTTCAACTATTTTTGCTTCACAGATTTCATCTTTCAGTAAATCGTTTGCAGCTGCTTCCACACCTCATGCACCAAGTTCAGGTGGCAGTGGCTATAGTGGTTCTTCTGGCGGTGGTTTTTCCGGAGGTGGTTTTGGTGGTGGAGGAACAAGTAGTTGGTGACTTTTTAAGACCATGTTATAATCTGTTTATTATGGGAGATATATTGATCGCTGAGGATGATAAATTCCTCGCTAAAATTTATGCTACTAAGTTCAAGAAGATTGGACTAGCGGTTGACATCGCCGAAGACGGCCAAGCTGCACTAGACATGATGAAAAAGGACAAGCCAAAGTTGTTACTTTTAGATTTAATCATGCCTAAAGTAGATGGTTTTGAAGTAATGCAGAAGATGAATGCAGATCCTGCTCTTAAGAAAATTCCAGTTTTGGTTCTTTCTAACCTTGGTCAAGAATCTGATATTGAGAAGGCAGAAAAGCTTGGAGCAAAAGAGTTTATTATCAAATCGGACATGTCAATTGCTGAAGTCGTAAAAAAAATTCAGAGCCACTTAAAATAGACAAGTAAACATGGGGACGAAAAACCATTTTACTTGTTTTTTTGTGGTATAATTTCTTTTGTAAAAAACAGCGTGTCACTTACAAAAGAACAACTTTACGAAGCCCTGGTGGAAGGAGGCGGTGTAACGAAAGAGGAGTTTCTTTCAGCTTCCAGATCACGTGATGCTAAAAGAGATGGCATTGACGGTGTTTTGGTTTCTAGAGGTGTTCTGGCAGATCTACAAATCGGCCAATTGATTGCTGATTATTATAGCGTGCCGTTCATTTCGATCAGCAAGACTAACGTAAAAAAAGATATTATCAAATTGATTCCTGAGTCGTTTGCAAGGAAACAACACGTTTTTCCAATTGAAAAAAAGGGCGAAGAAATTACTATTGCTGTTTCTGATCCTTCCAATGCCACACTGTCAGCTTTGTTAGAAAAATATCTGCGAGGAAATGTTAATTTGGTTTATGCTACTAAGAATGATTTAGATGGTGCAATGTACTTATTCCAAAAAGATCCAGAGGAAGCTTTGAAATCAATTATTGATGCAACAACCGGTGATCAGGGTTCACGGGTTGTTAATCTCGTAAGCACAATGATTGACTACGCGTATCAGACAAGTGCTTCTGATATTCACATTGAACCGGAGGAAGATTACACCATGATTCGTTACCGTATCGATGGAGTTCTGAAAGATATTTATGAGATGCCTAAACAATTTCATGAGTATATAATTTCTCGCATTAAGGTCTTGGCAAAGTTAGCTATTGATGAGCATCGTGCAGCTCAGGACGGAAAAATCAGGCATCGGAGCATTTGGGGAGATAAAATTGATATCCGTGTTTCAATCGTGCCAACTACCAATGGAGAGAAAGTAGTAATGCGACTTTTAGCTGAGAAGTCGAGGCAATTTAGTTTGACTGACTTAGGGTTCTCGGAAGAAGATTTAGAAAAGCTACAGGCTGCCATTAAGAGACCGTGGGGTATGATTTTGGTTACAGGTCCAACTGGATCAGGTAAATCAACCTCACTTTATGCTGCCTTAAAACTGTTGAACAAAAGAGAAGTTAATATTGCTACGATCGAAGATCCTGTTGAATACGATATTACTGGAGTTAATCAAATCCAGGTTAATGCTAAAACCGATTTAACTTTTGCTAAGGGACTACGCTCTATTGTTCGTCAGGATCCGGATATTATCATGGTTGGAGAAATTCGTGACAAAGAAACAGCTCAAATCTCAGTTAACGCTGCGATGACCGGGCATTTAGTCCTTTCTACACTCCACACTAACGATTCCGCTACTGCTTTTCCGCGCTTAGAAGACATGAGTGTAGAAGATTTTCTTATTTCATCTACAGTTATTGTTGTTTTGGCGCAGCGTTTGGTGCGAAGAATTTGTCTTGCCTGTATTGAAAGTTTCCAAATCGACTCAGCGGATGAAAAACTTTTAAAAAATTATCCCCAGGTTGTTAAATATCTAGAGGAGCTCTCAGG
>JAHISC010000104.1 GCA_018818445.1 Patescibacteria group bacterium
CTTCGCGCCAAATAGAAACTTCGTAGACATCTGGCATGATGCGTTTAAAAACGAACGGTGTCTCCTTTTCTGTATCATTACCGTCAAGATAGATTTTGGCATTACGTGGGGTTGAACTAACCGAAATAACTCCAGTACGAACTATCTGGCCGTTTTTAAAGTTATAACGATATCCCGCTGTGTAAAGGACAATCGCGGGAGCTGCAATCACAAAAAAGGTAAGAAAGCTCCAAAATAATACTTGTCGAACCCAGGGCTTGATCATAAAAATCTTCGGCTAAGGCTAGCAAGAAAAACCATTCAAGTCAAGTCTATTTCGGTAGATACAAATATGTGCTAGAATAGCTCAGTATTATGCAAGAAAATACCAACAAACAAACATCGAGAATCTCACTTTCTTACGCGCTAGTTGCTATCACCTGTGTTATTGCTGTTTTTTATATTGGTTTTATAGCTGGCAATGCGCATGGAACTAAGTCTATTGTACCAAGCGGAGAGGCTCGTGTAACACATCAAGGGGATATCTCTGGCTCAGATTTGCGAGAGATTGACTTTAGACAGTTTTGGGAAGCTTGGGATCTAATCAAGGATTCTTATGTTGATCAACCGGTCTCCGAGGAAGCTCTTTTCTACGGAGCTATGCAAGGCCTATTCTCAGCTTTAGAAGATCCTTACTCACTATTTTTTACACCTGAGCTGGCCGAGGAGTTCAATATGGAACTTGATGGTACTTTTTACGGTATTGGAGCTGAAATTGGTATCCGTGATGACTCAATTGTGATTATCGCACCATTAGCTGATTCTCCTGCTGAGCATGCAGGTATTTTAGCAAGCGATAGTATTTTAGCAATCGATGGAACTGAAACCTATGGCATGACAATCAATCAGGCAGTAACTTTGATTAGAGGTGAAGAGGGAACCCCAGTTGTTTTAACTATGTGGCGTAAGGGTTGGAAAGACTCTCGAGATGTAGAAATCGTACGTGGAGAAATCAATTTAGACAGCGTTGAATGGGAGATTAGAGATGATGGCATTGCCGTTATTGATATCTATATGTTTAACGAGCAAACGACCACACTTTTTCAGGAGGCAGTGCAAGATGTACTCACTAACGATGCTAAAGGCATTGTTCTGGATTTACGAAACAATCCCGGAGGTCTCTTAACTGAGGCTATAAATATAGCGGGATTTTGGGTAGATGGTAAACCGGTAGTCATCGAAAAAGTTCAAGATAAGCAGACCGAACTCTCTGCTGCAGGAGTGGCACAGCTTGCTGGTATCCCAACAGTTGTGTTGGTCAATGGCGGGTCAGCTTCTGCTTCAGAGATATTGGCCGGCGCGCTGCAAGATTATAATGCAGCCACCTTGATTGGTGAACAGACGTTTGGTAAGGGTTCAGTTCAGGAGCTGTACGGATTCCCAGATCAATCAGCTGTAAAAATTACTGTTGCTGAATGGTTAACACCAAATGGTCGTTTCATTAATGACATTGGTATTGAGCCAGATATTATTATTGAATTCACGCAAGAAGATTACGATGCAGAAAGAACGCCACAATTTGACGCGGCGATCAATTTCCTCACGTCAGGAAACTAAGAAACCACAACATCGCATTGAGGTTTCTGCCGGCGGTCTAGTCTTCAAGAAGACTGACCGGGGAATTTTTGTTGCCATGTTGCAAGATTCTTTTGGTAACTGGACTTTTCCCAAGGGTCATGTTCGACGTCGTCGTGAATCGCGGCAACGGGCAGCTGAGCGGGAAATAAAGGAAGAGTTAGGATTGTCTGAACTGAAATTTGTACGTCCTCTAGGTCAGATTGATATTTGGTTCCGCGATCGGTTTGTTTTTAAAGGCAAAATGGTTCATAAATTTATTCACTATTTTCTATTCGAAGCCCCGGTAAATGCTAAATTAATAGTTCCAGAAGCTAAAGAAAAAGGTGAGAAAATTCAGGCTGTTGCATGGGTGCCACTTCAAAACGTGGTCAAGCAATCGTCTTATCGTGACATGAATCCTATTATTCAAAAATCATTACAATTACTAAGAAAATAGGCTGTTGCCGAATAACTAAAAAAAAAGTATAATGCCTCGCGTATGAAAGTTATACTCTTGGAGGACGTAAAGAGTCAGGGATTAAAGGGGGAAATTGTTGAGGTCTCAGAAGGGTATGCCCGTAATTTCTTGTTTTCGCAGCATTTAGCCGTTGAAGCAACAGAGGGAACAATTCGTCAACAAGAAGAGAAAGAGAAGTCGGTTGTACGCCGTTCTAAGAAGCAAGAGCAAGAGGAGAGGAAGCAGGCTAAGGCACTCGATGGAGTAGAAGTTTTGATTCAGGCTAAGGCAGAAAATAATACTCTCTATGGCTCGGTTGGTAAAAAAGAAGTTGCTGAAGCCTTGAAGTCCATGAAACATAAGATCGATCCAGACTGGATTGAATTTGAATCCAGAAAAGATCTTGGAACTTATGAGGCAATTGTTAATTTCCCAAGCGGCTTTGAAGCCACGATAACAATAATCATCGAAGAAAAATAATCGCATCGGCCACCATCGGCCGATGTTTGTTGTAAAATTACTATGAAAGACAGAAAATTTCTATTTGTTGTAGGGGGTGTGATGAGTGGAGTCGGAAAAGGAACATCTTCAGCAGCTTTAGGATTAACATTAAAAGTTAAAGGTTACAAAATTACAGCAATCAAAATTGATCCTTATGTTAACGTTGATGCTGGAACCATGAATCCGGTTGAGCACGGCGAAGTTTTTGTGACAGTTGATGGTGATGAAACTGATCAGGATATTGGTACCTATGAACGTTATTTGGATACTGACATCAAACGCGTTAATTACATGACTACAGGCCGAGTTTACCAGTCAGTGATTGAACGCGAACGCAATTTGGAATATGGTGGCAAGTGCGTGGAAGTTGTTCCGCACGTGCCGGAAGAAGTCATACGTCGTATTGATGCTGCCGCAGAAAAAGCAGACGCGGATATTACTCTGATCGAAGTTGGCGGAACCGTTGGTGAGTATCAGAACGTTCTCTTTTTAGAGGCAGCCCGCATGATGAAACTACGCGATCCTAAGTCTGTGGCTTTTGCGTTGGTGAGCTATTTACCAGTACCGCCATCGATTGGAGAGATGAAAACCAAGCCAACGCAATATGCTGTACGTACACTTAATGGTACTGGAATTCAGCCTGACTTTATTGTTGGTCGCTCACCTTTGGCTATGGATCAGCCACGTAAAGAAAAGATTGCCCATTCTTGCTCGGTACCTTGGGAACATATTATCAGCGCCCCAGATGCAAAATCTGTTTACGATATTCCGGAAATGTTTGAGAGTCAGAATTTTGCAGTTAATGTTTTAAAGCTGTTTGGTCTGGAAGTAAGGCAAAATCATCTTGACGAATGGAAAGCATTTACTGACCGGATTCAATCCGCCACTAATCCAGTAAAAATTGGAGTAGTAGGTAAGTACTTTTCAACCGGAGATTTTACCTTGTCAGATGCTTATATTTCAGTGCTTGAGGCAATTAAGCATGCTGGGGCAGAAGTTGGTGTAAAACCGGAGATTGCCTGGCTCAATTCAGAAGAGTATGAAAAAGATCCTGCTAAACTCGCCGAGCTTGATGAGTATAACGGTCTCTTGATCCCTGGAGGTTTTGGATCACGAGGTATAGAAGGAAAAATTAAGGTTATTGAATACGCACGGACTAAAAAGATTCCATACCTTGGACTATGTTACGGAATGCAGTGCGCTGTGATTGAATTTGCTCGCGATGTGCTTGGCTGGTCAGATGCTCATACCACGGAAATTGATGCCAACACCAGTAAACCCGTCATTCACACCATGGCAGATCAGGTAGCAAAGATCGAAGGAGGGCATTATGGCGGCACTATGCGACTTGGCGCATATCCTTGCAAATTGGCAGATAACACTTTTTCTAAGAAAGCCTATGGTAAGTCAGAAATAAGTGAGCGTCATCGACATCGATACGAATTTAACAATGACTACCGTCAGGAATTAGTTGATGCTGGTTTAGTTATTGCTGGAACTTCACCTGATAATAGCCTGGTTGAAATCGTTGAGGTTAAAGATCATCCGTTTTTTGTGGGAGTTCAGTTTCACCCAGAATTTCAAAGTCGGCCATTATCGCCGCATCCGTTGTTTGTTGAC
>JAHISC010000016.1 GCA_018818445.1 Patescibacteria group bacterium
ATAAATTGGCTTGTATTAACTAGCTTATCTAAACAAACTTATCTAAACTAGCTTATCTAAATTAGTTCGTATAAATGAATTTGCCTAAACTAGTTAGCTGGAATGAATTTAGCTTGCGCTAGTTTGCCCTAGCATCAACTAAATCCAAATATCGCAAGATAAACAAACCAATTAATATACTGCGCTAAATTAGCACAAAATGAAACGAGTCCCTCTTGGCGAAGAAGGACTCGCTGTAGTAGAACGAGTGGCGCAGTCGGGCGAGACTACGCTAGTTGGGCCGCTCGCTGCTGGAGCGGATGATCGCGATGCCAACGTCGGCGATGCGACGCTGAGCCTCGACCGCCTCTTTGACTTCAGGCCAACCGCTACTGGACATCTCGCCCAGCATCAGCGCCATATCGGTCAGGCGATTGACTGGCACATGAGTCTTCTCGAAGCGCACGCAGGCCGACTCGAAGTCGTGCCGGGGCTGGTTCGAGTCTATGCGAGCTTGTTTTTGAGCCTGCTTGGCCAGCCGCAGGTCAATCTGCTGCTGCGAACCACGAGGCGTGCCCTTGGCTGCCCGAGCCGCTGGCCCGATGGCCTGGCAGCTGACCTCGTAGCCGACGAGGCTGGCACGATACACGGCCACGTCTTCTACGAAACGCTCGATCTCCAGATCGAGGTTGGGGAAAGGCGTAGGAACAGTTAATGCAGGTGTTTCCAAAGTTTCTCCTGGGTGCTTGATGAACCATTGATATTACATACCAAAAAAGCGCTTTTGTCAAGACTTAGCGCTAGTTTTGGCCTTATTAAACAACTAAAGGCAAATCATGAATTGTATTTGGCCTACCAAGTAAAATATCAGCGATTCTATAAGTGCCATGTGTCGGAGCTTCAATAAACCCATTCCAGGCCATTCGGGCTAAAGCTCCGGACTCAATCCAATCAAAAAGCCATTCATTTGTATAACGTGGATCAAGCTGGTCAACTCCACCACCAATTTGCTGCAACCAATGACGATTATAATCCTCTTGCGAACCAACAGCTGGGGCCATGATAATAGGAATACCTAAGCCAGTGTAGAAAGAAAGTTCGCTCGGTTTGGTCCAAAGAATATCAATCTGGCGCATCAGGGCTGAAAATCTATCAAAATATGCTTGCCGATCTTTTTCAAATAAAACATTGACTTGGCCTTTTTTTATCATTCCAGCAAGACCCATTTCACGTAATTCTTCTTCAAAATATTGCGCTACCTCTGGACGAGTGCCAGCAACTAAATGCAAAACAATTTTACCTTGCTTGATTTCACGCATCAAACTTTTGGCAATGGTCACGCCAATTTCTCTCTGTGCTCCAGCACCACCCACTGCAAATGCAATTTCAATCGCTTTACTTTTTGATTTCTTCACGGCCGAACAATAACCAGCGCCAAGGTATGCAGTAAGTGCTTGACCAGTATGGCTAATAAAAATACCATTTGGATCAAGATTACAAATCCGCTGTTTAAGATCTGACAAAGCAATAGTCGCTTCAGTTCCACCAACTAAACCCATAGGTAGAGGAAAACCTGTTAGTTCAATATTTTTGTCTTGTACACCATAAAGTTTTAAACGCTCCACCACTCTACCGTTTGGAGCAAAATAACGAATTCGTGAACTCTTTGGATCCATTGGTGCCCAGGCTCGACTGATATCAGCATCTGTGGCCAAACAAAATATTTCGTCTGGATAACCAAATTCCTCAGCCGCAAAAGCTGGCGGAGAAAAAGTACACACCAATGGTCGAGGATCTTCGGCTAATTTTTCGATAAGATGCTTCATGTGATTCTTATGACGAATCAAAGCATAGGTTTCACGAAGCTGAAGATTTGGCGAAGAAAGATCCCTGCGCGGATAAAAAGGTGGTATTTTTTGAAGATCATCGAGAATCCCAAAAACTAGACCACCAAGTACTGGCACGCGTTTAAAACGCGAAATTTTCTCGTAGATTTTACGACCACCTTCCCAAAGTTTTCTATCAGACTCTGGGATACCTTCGTAATCATTAGCTACTATAACCTCATTATTTACTGCTAAGGGGCGCAAAACATGGGCCGGTCGCTCGTGTCCGTACCCCATATTTACTGCAACAATATGGGCGATTCCGCTAACTCCTCCTGTTTTCATGCCACCATTATAGCACAACACTTGCCAAAAAACAGTTTTTTATGTACGATACGCCCATTGTTTAAGAACAAATATGTCAAAAATCTGCGAAGTCACAGGAAAAACTCCACTTACAGGAAATAATGTCAGCCACTCAAAACGAAGAACCAAGCGTCGTCAGATGCCTAATCTTCAAAAAAAGCGGCTTGTTAACCCTGCAACTGGACAAACGGAGACTATTTCAATTTCAGCCCGCGGCCTACGCACATTGGCTAAATGGAAAAGCGAGGGTAAAGTCTACGACCTGCGCAATCTAAAATAAAAAACACCCGGCTGTACATTACGAGCCGGGTGTTTTTTATTTTATGATTGTTCGCTACCGCTTTCCTCGGTGATAATTGAAGCACAAATTTCTATAATCTGTTCTACTCTTGATTCTGAAATTCCAGTTCGCCCAGACAAGTCATCAGCTTCGAGCTCGGCTACTTCTTTGCAAAGTAATAGGCCGTGCTCTGCAAAAGCCTCCAGTTCGCTTGGCTTCAGTTCGTCGATAACAGTCAATGGATACAAAGCAAGATGATCAACCATTTGGTTGAATGGATAATCGCTTGGAAAATTCCAACCAATCATGTGAATTCCCTTACAGACGCCAAACTGTTTTGCGCGATTTGAAAATCTAGCATTGGTAACAATCCAAGCTTCATCAAAATGCGGACACTTGCCAACAGCCGAGCCGTCTACTAAATCGAGGAAACGTGACCAGGTTGCCATTGTGTCTTTTAAGTTGACTACGTCGTTATATTTGTTTCTAAATTTTGCTTCGATAAAAATACGCCGACTATCCTTTTCTGCAACCACATCTACTTCATGCGCCACACAAGAACCTTGCAAGTCTTCTTCTGGCACTGTGGTTTTCCAGCCATAGGCCTTCAAAATTGCGGCAACATATTTTTCAAAATTAAACCCAGCCGGTCCAAAGCGCAATATAGCAGCTCGTAAATCGTAACGACAAGAAAAACAAATATCTTTATTCTTCAATGCGTTGTGGACCAAAGCATAAAGCTCTTTAGTGGTAATTCCATCGAACATTTGCGGCTCTACTTTTGCTAAGACTTCCTCGGCAATCGCCTCCCCAGCTTTAGTACGCAAAATGCTCCGTTTGACCTTTTCGCGATCATACGGAACCTGTTCTCCTCCTGACTTAATGATCATCATACAGACCTATTGTATCACAAATACTTTTGCAAAAGCTCTCTGCCCTTATTAGCTGATTCCTCCTCACCGATTGTTGTTTTCTCTAAAATATAATCTGTAATTAAATC
>JAHISC010000105.1 GCA_018818445.1 Patescibacteria group bacterium
ATGTCAAAAGACTACTACGAAATTTTAGGAGTCGAGAAAAACGTTTCAAAAGAAGAATTGAAGCGTGCTTTTCGTAAAAAAGCGCATAAACTTCATCCTGATAAAGGCGGCGATGAGGCCAAGTTTAAGGAAGCTAATGAGGCCTATCATGTTCTCTCGGACGATGAAAAACGCCGTCAGTACGATCAATTTGGTACCACTTTCGATAATGCCGGAGCTGGAGCGGGAGGATTCAACGGATTCTCAGGTGGTCAAGGAATGAACTTTGAGGATTTGAGCGATATCTTCTCTGGTATGTTTGGAGGCGGTGGTTTTGGTGGCAAAAGTCGAGCACGTGGCAGTGATATTATGGTTGATGTAGATTTAGAATTCAAAGAATCTATTTTTGGTGTAGAAAAAGAAATTTCGCTTTCTAAGAATAGCTCTTGTGAACGTTGCGGTGGCACGGGTGCAGAGCCTGCAACCAAGATGAAGACTTGTACTGATTGCAATGGGCAGGGTTTTAAGACAACAGTCCAGCGTACGATGTTGGGTGCAGTACAAACTCGCATTGCATGCTCAACCTGTAATGGACAAGGCGAGGAGCCAGAGCAGAAGTGTACAACTTGTCATGGCATTGGATTGGAGTATGGCAGAAAGACAATGCGAGTCGATATTCCAGCTGGCGTTGAGGATGGAATGCGTATCCGTTTACGTGGACAAGGTGAGTCTATCGGAGCCGAAGGCGATCCTGGAGATTTGTATCTACGTGTCCACGTCAAAGTCGATCATCGGTTTGAGCGACAGGGTACAAATTTATATTATTTAAAAAAAGTTGGTTTTACACAGGCTGCTCTTGGTGACGAAGTTGAGGTCGAGACAGTTGATGGAACCGCTACACTAAAAATTCCGGCTGGCACACAGTCTGGTGACAAGCTTAGAATGCGTAGTAAAGGAGTAAAAATGGGCAGCAGTCGTGGCGATCAGATTGTGGTAGTGCAAGTAATCACACCAAAGAAACTCAATCGTGAACAAAAGAAATTATTGCAGGAGTTAGATTTGAAGGAATAGTAAACAGGCAAGATCTTAAAATTCACCTACCATCTACCGTCTACTTTTGCTATACTACTACTATGCCGGAGGAAATAAGTGAACAAATCATGCAACTAAATCCAGATATTCTGACCTGGGATTTATTTGCAGTCATTATTGTTATAGCCGTAACCGCTGTTTGGTTTTACACGAAAGGTCGTGATTTTATCGTTACCACAACTCTAGCAGCTTATATTTCAGCAGCGGTTATCTCTCTTGCCCCACTTCTTTCCGATTTTTACATTGATTTCGGTCTAGCTGAGTATGAGTTTAGATTTATATTTTTTCTGCTAACCATGCTTCTCTTCACATGGATCATGGGCAATAATGGATATTTTGAACCGTACGTTGTGCCAAGCAGCTGGGAAGTACCAATTTTTGTAATTCTTTTTTCCGGGCTAATAGTGGCAATTGGAATTTCTTTTATGCCTATTGGCATCTATTATCAACTCTCTCCAATTACTAGGATTCTATTTTCTGATGACATCCAGCTAACTGCGTGGCTAGCTGCGCCAATGGTAGCGCTTTTATTGATACGAGGCCGAGCCTAGGCTAGCTTTATTTCAGCTATAACTATGGAAGGTTTGTAACCTTTTATTTTGTTTAGTGTACGATAATTAAGGTATGTACAAATCCGACTTCAAGCGGTTTTACAAAAAACATGCTGATAGTGTGTATCGTTTTTTGTTTTTCCGTGTATCCATGAACAGGGAAGTGGCTGAGGATTTGACTTCGGAAGTATTCATGAAGGCACTTAAGGCCTTTGCTTCATATGATCCTAAGAAATCAGAATCAGCCTGGATTCATACAATCGCAAGAAATCACCTAAAAAATCATTATCGCGACACAAAAAAGACCGAGGATATCGATGACATAGTTCTTGGTTACGATGGTCAGAGGGTAGAAGATGAAATCGATGAAATTAGGGAATTAAGGGGACATCTTGCTAAGTTGGAGAAAAAAGACCGGCAACTCTTAGAAATGAAATATATTCAAGGATTTAAATATAAAGAAATTGGCGAGATTCTTAAGAAATCTACTGGAGCAGTGCGAGTCGAGGCACACAGGGCGCTCAAAAAATTACGACAACTCTATGAAAGCAAATAAACAATTCAAAGCAGCAAAAAAAATAGCGACTCCAAGTCGTGCTTTTAAGCGTGTTTTGTGGGTTGAGTTGCGTCAGGAGTTTTCCAAGGAGTATCCGGGCTTTAGAATTTCGTGGCGCCAAGTGGTTTTGGTGCCTTTAACTGTTTTTGTTGTTGTCATGATGGCTGGAGCTGGAACATATGCTTATGCTTCGCCAGAAGTAACACAGCGCCATACTTTGTATCCAATAAAAGCCGGGATTGAAAGTATTGAAGGAAAATTTCATCGTAATTTAGAAAGCGATATGCAATTTCATATGCGCATGATGGACCGTAGATTAGACGAGAGTGAGATTTTATTTGAGCGTCAGCAAGATGAAGAAAACTATCTTGATCCAGTTGAACATGAAATGATCATTGTCATTCATGGTTTAGATACCGATGATCTTGATCCAGCGATGAGGTTGATGATAATCCAGACTTTAAACATGCATCAAGTACGTTTTGACCAATTGGCGCAGCAAATCATCTATGATGGAACATGTGGCGGCCCGCATGAAGAAATGGTGCGTAACAAAATTGGTAACATCCGTGTACAAATAACTGAGTCTGGACTTTCGGAGGAGGAAAAGCGCGCCTTGCTCGAAAGCTTTCTACTCGAACCCATTAATAATTAACCATATAAAACTATGATCAAAACCGCGGCACTAAAAAGCGTTGGAGCTTCCGCGCTCGCTGTTGCCGTCTTATTCACTGCATCTGCTTTTTTGTCAGCCAATGCAGCAGAAATCACCGATGTTTCACAGAGCGATCCAATAACGGATCAACCATTCACTAAAGGGTTACATTTTCGTCATCCTGTAAAATTAATGGCTGAGGAGCTAGGTATTTCTCAAGAAGAATTCGAAGCAGCAAAAAATGACCCAGCTTTTCGTGAAGAAATTCGCGCTAAAATGGAGGAGCTGCGACAAGAACATATGCAAGCAAGAGCCGATGAACTCGGTATAACAATTAATGAGCTAAAAACTAAACGAGAGGCACGGCTTCAGGAACATCTGCAGTTACGTGCTAATGAGCTCGGAATCAGTGTGGACGAGCTTTTACAAAACAGGTTAGAAAAAGGTGTGGGTATGAAAATTCATAATGGAGGGGCAAAACCATTTAGAAGATTCAACCGATAACCTTTTCTGCCATACCAAAACAGACCCTAGCAATTTGCAGGGTCTGTTTTTGGGTAAGAGTCGACAGTTATTGCTTCGTAATTCGAATTCCAAGGTCACGTCGTGAACACCGCTGCGTTCGCACAGCC
>JAHISC010000106.1 GCA_018818445.1 Patescibacteria group bacterium
AACGTCATTATCGTAGATTTGATCGAGATTAAAGTCAGCTGAGCTAAGGCCATCTAATGTTTGTGAATTGATAGCGTACGGTGCTGCCGTTATCCGCTTACGAGGCGACAATGTTTCTCCACCGATCGTAATTTGTAAATAAACTCCAGCATTATTTCCAAAAACACTATCAGAAATTGCTGCGTAGCTATCACCAGTATCACCAAGGTTTTCTGAAAATAGACCATCAGTTAAAGTAACCGAGCGTCCAGCAGCTGTAGCACAAGTGGCTGAGGAATTAGACCAAAGACAAGAACCTCCTGACAAAGAATCGTACAGCTCAAAAATCATAGTCTCCGAAGCTGAGGAAACTGGAACTCCATTTGAGTTCAAAACTCGACCCTGGTAAGTAATGATATTTGGTGGCGCAGCCGCAAAAACATTAATTACATAAGGTAAACTAATAGAAAAAGCAAAAACAAAACTAAAAACCATCACGAATAACTTCGTGATTTTCAAAACAAACCACTTCGATCCTCGAATCGCCATATTGTGGTTACTATTATATCGCACTTAGCTTGTTTTTTGCATGCCAACATCCACAGATACAAATGTTGGTTCTTTTTTGTCCCGATAATCAACCGGGCTAACAGTATGTTTAGCAAATCCCGGCTTTTCGTAGGTCACAAAATATTCATTAGCTCCTGCTAAAAACGCATACCTTCCCTTTCCGTCTGTTATAGTAGTCTCCAATAATTTATTATACTTTGGCTCATAAAGACGGACGATGGTATTACGTAATGCATTTTTTGAAACTTTTTCGTAAACAATGCCCCACCCCTTCTTACGTTTTGGCCGGATCAGTAGCATGGTTATAATCAGAACAATAATTTGGAAAATCATAATGCCAAGTGACCACGGATTTGGCTGAATGATCCAAACCAGAACTGCCAAGATTGCCCCGGAAAAACCAATCATGCGCTGAAAGATACGCAAAAATCTTCTTCGACGAATTTTAAGCGGCGTAAACTTTTCCGGCGCTTGAACCGGCTCCACTGGAATATTGGCAGCAATAATCGCTCTCTTGTCAGTTACTTCAATCAAACCTCCAGTGTAGACGTCCAAAAAATCTCCGTCCTGTTTTTGCCCTTTTAAAGTGTCGCTTGGAAATGTGAAGCCTTGTTTGGCCACCTCAATCCGATAGAAACCAGGGTCTACTTGAAAGAAATATCTACCCTCTTGGTCAGTGACCATAGTTTTTACGATCTTCCCGGCTTCGGAATAAAGTCTGACAATAGCCAAGTCGATTGGAACTTTCGTGAAGGCGTTGTATATGAGACCAAATTGTCGCCTGCGTCTTCGAGCAAAAAATAATAATGGAGCCGTAAACAAGTATTGTAAAAATGGAAACAGATTGAACGACGTAGCCAAGATGATAGCGCCTCCTACCGCCGAAGCTATAACAATCGGTTGTGCTACCGTTGCTGCGGTTTGCGCTTCCGGTACCTCACGAATAGAAGCTATTGCATCGGCGACTGTTTTAATTGCCTGACTCAAACCATCTCGAACCACACTAACCACAGCCGTGACACCAGTCTCTTCTCCGGTCTCGACATCAATAGGCGGTATAATTTTCTCCATCTCCAAAGTGTAGGATGGTTTTAAAATATTATTCTGCACACGAACCTGCATCTCAGCATCGCGATAACCTGATTTGCCAAAAGTCACAATATAAGTTCCATTTGGTACATACCAACCTAGGGCGCCTTGACTGCCAGTCAATAACGGATTAGCCTCACCAAACTGAGCTGCACCCCACTGTGTTCGACTGCTGTTATAAACAATCACAACTGCTCCAGCCAATGGAATCGACTTACCATCTTTAATTTCACTAAGTCGGCCGCGAGTAGTTGAAAAAACACTATAACTTTGACTTAGAGTTTGGCCATCAGCAAAGTCTACGCTAACCGTTAAGGTTGTGGCTCCATCACTAAATGGAATAGAAGCTGAATAAGTTTTACTACCCAAATCTGTCACTGCGAAATCTGTGTCATTAAAAGTAACACGAACTTCCTCCACGTCCTCACCTTCTACAAAAGCCAAAATCGTTCCAACGGTTCCTGGTAATACTGTAAAAGTTCCGTCAACACTAGTTAAATTAATTTGGCGAGCAACTTGGAGGTCAACTCGCAAATTTTTCTCCTCGCCTTTCGGTTCATCAATCGGTTGTTCTGGATCTGGTTCTGGTTCTGGCTCGATAATTTTTTGGGTCACAGAAAAAACTCGATCAGAAATATCATTTGCAACAAAAATGCCAACATTCTTACCTTCCAAACGAATTCGCATCTGATCAGAAGTTAATTGCGGAACAGACCAAAGATAAGCTCCCATATTAGCTACGTCACTTGCAACCAAGTAATAATTTTGACCATTATTGTCACTGAAATAAATATCAACTTTATCAATTACGCCGCGTGAACTCCAACTTATTGTATGATCTGACTCTGCCTGCCAAACTTCGCCACCGTTTGGCTGTATAACCGTAATCGCCTCTGTCTGTGTAGATTTAATAATTGAAAAAGTTAAATCAGAAATATCTGAAACCACAATTGTATTAGCAATCAACCCATCGACCCGAACTATAGCTTGTGTTGTATCAAGATTTGGTACAGTCCAACTATATGTTCCAGAAGCCGCCAAACCATTGGCAATTAAAATATAATTTATGCCACCGTCTGTGGAATAATAAAGGTTAGCAGCCTCCGTGGCACCACCTGAAATCCATTCAATACTATAAATTGAGTCAGCGTTTAAAGTTTGGCCTCCATTTGGTGCAAGTAGCTGAATTGTATTAATAACCGGCAGCAGCGAGATACTAAAAACGCTGTCAGAGGCATCTTGTGCTACTACACCAGCTGCATTTCTAGCATCAATTCTGATCAAAGCTGTTGATGATGAAATATTTGGTACTATCCAACTATAACTTCCATTGTTGCTTTGACTAGAAGCGATCAAAGAGTAAGTTAAACCACTGTCCTTAGAATAGTATAGATCCACTGAAGTCACATCACCCGTACTCAACCAAGTAATTACTTGTGAGCTGGCAGCCGCGAAATTTTCCCCACCATTTGGATACACTAGCGTTATGCTTTGTGGTGAGGTAGTGCTAATAATTGTAAAAACACTTGAGGCATCACTAGCAATAACTACTGCTAGGTCCGTACCCTCGGCACGAATCAAAGCCTCACTGGTGTCTATATCTGGAACTACCCAACTATAACTGCCATTAGCCGGTAAGCTCTGAGCAAGAGAAGAATACGACGAACCATTGTCCGCTGAAAAATACAGGTTAACTACGGCCACACCAATTGATGACCAACTAATATTGAAAACATCATTAGCTGACATAACTTCCCCTCCGACTGGTGCAGTTAAAGTTACAGTATTGCTAGGCACGATAGGCCCACCACCACCGCCTCCGCTACTTGGCACGATGGCTGAAAAAGCAGAATCATCGTCAGTAATAATTGGGATAGGAATAGAAGCAGTGTCTCCAAAAGTACCAGATACATCAACAAAATAAGTTCCAACACTACTTGGGTTAATAATCTTATTTGTACCGCTGCCACTAGCTGCAGCATTTGCCCCAATTTCAATTGTAATTGTACTGGCCGCGGCAATCGCTCCACCATCACCAGCACAAATAGTAATCGTCAAAACATCTGCCGCCATAACAACTGAAGCTTCTTCACTACCAGAGCAGTTTGCCGCTGTTGTTAAGTCAAAACTATCGTCTGCAATATCGACATCATCTTCCACTATACTGCTAGTATCAAATGAGGATGGAAAGGTCAAAACAATAGTATCGCCTTCCGCAACTCCGCTCGGCGAAGTAATAGAAAAAGAATGATTAGAAGCAGTCGAAATTTTTAAACTCGACGGTTGGTCATAAGCATCAGTCGCGGTCGCGGCAATAACTGGTTGAGAATAACCAAAACTGGTCAGCAAAATCAAAGCTGCTAATGCTAAACCCGAAATTTTTTTCCAAACTAAATTCATCCTACTTCTTGCGAGTGACAAAAACTGTCACCCCAAGTACTAATAGGATACCAAAAAATACGATAATTGTACGCCACGGCAGGAGGACAACTCTGATAGGCGCAACTGAACTCGAGTCAATGTTGGAAATATTTGTGTCCAGGACAACCGAATAGATACCAAAATGAAACTGACTAAACTCTTGACGTAACTCTCTTATAAAACCAGACTTCGCTGCCTCGCCATTGCCCCAGGTAGTCAAAACTGTTCTTTCCGACCCAGGTGTTATCCTTTTGTATTCTTCATTAATCGGTAATGCTTCTACTCTTTTACCAAAAATATTTGAAATTTTAATGATACCAGATGGTTGAGCAACACTTTCTCCATCATTTCTAAAAACAGAATAAAACTCTATTGGTAAATGGCTGGTTCGGCTCACAGAGGAAGAAAAATCAACTACTTCAACCAATTCCTGCAGCTCACCGACTGATAAAAAAACTAAACTTATCCTGCCACTAGCTACTACAACACCGTTTCCCTCTGACGGTTTTTCGAAAATTTGTGCAGCAACTACTTTGGTACCTGGATTAACCCCAGATGTCACAGCTAATTCATAAAAAATTTTTTGATTTTGCCCTGCTTCCAGTATTATTTCTGGCGTCTCGCGAAGAGCTCTGACAACTATACTATCAGTCAGATCAAAAAAAGATAAATCCCCAGGTCCCCCACCAAGTTCAACTGAGTAAAATTGAACTTCGTATTCCAAAGTCTTGGTACTATCATTTGTCACTACTAATTCAAAGCTTATCTTCTCACCAGGCTCTACCTGTAGGTCAATATTTTGCGGACTAACAACAACAGCTTGGGCTACGCAAGGAAACAAAAAAAGGATAAGAGCCACGAATCCAGTTCTAGTAATCGCCGACATAAATAAAATACAGTGTATGCGAATAGGTTCCAGCGGCCTGCGATCCCATGATTGCAGCCTTCAAGGTGACAAAATCACGAGAAGCAAAGCTGTTACTAGATCGGCTACCTACCAGGCTCATATTTTGAGTAAAAGCGGTATCTTGAGAGTCAAAAGTAGAAGTTGCCAATGAAGAATCTGACGAACGACCACCGTATTCAGTACTGCCAGACGAGACTGTGCCATCTGAAACATCGTTAATAGTCAAACTGCCGCTTTTTAAATCATCATTTTCATAAACATACACTCCGTAACCATCATCAACATCAGCCTGGACTTCCCAAGCCACGATTCCAGTAGAAACAATAGCATTAGTTAATGTACCAAATGAGTAACTACTGCCATCGAGGCGATAAACAAAATCATTGGAACCATCAATGGTTGGATCAACTCCACTACTGTAGTAATCAATAATTATGTCATTTGCAGCAACATTGGTTATTTTACCTATGTTAGCTACTTGGCTCGCCCCTTCATTTTGAATTATCGCAATCATATCTCCGATTGCGTATCCAGTAGCATCAGTGACTGAAATTGTGGTTGTAGAAATAGACAAAGCAGCTACCTGAGAAGACTTATTCTGAATATAAATAGTAAACTCTGCCACTGGTTCAATACCAGCCTCTCTATACCCTGAGCGGAGAGTCAAAGTAGTACCATCAGTTTGACCAACTGCATTACCGCCCACACTGTCAATCAGATTGTATGAAGCAGAACTTGAAGTATCATCTCCACCAAAGCCAACATTGTCCCAGTCAATTCTGTAATTAGATGAGCTCATGGCAGCCATTACAGAATCAGAAAAAACAAAGATTGTAAGCGCTCCTATCAGGCTGACTAAAATCAGACGTGCGGCTTTCATATAAAATTAGTATACGCTGAACACTAAAAAGCGTCAAAAGAGTATTAGGCTAATCTTAGCCAAGAATTCAATCTTAGCTGTGGATAATTATTATTAACGAATTGTTTTGGCTTTTAAGCCTGGGGATAACTGTCTATTTTAGCTGTCCAGACTAGCGTAGACAATGTTTCACGTGAAACATTCGTAATTATACTAAACCC
>JAHISC010000109.1 GCA_018818445.1 Patescibacteria group bacterium
ACAAAAGGCTTACATGATTTTCAGGTGAGTGAGTTTAAGATACGGAGCCACGGTAAGTTTAAGCTGAGAGTGTATCCAAGAGGATATACTTTTTTTCACTTGCAAATAGACTACAGATGTGTTTGTGGGAAAAAAGGAGGATGGGATAAAAGTATCTTTATATTTTGAGCCAGTGGTGCTATGACTAAACCATGGCGATAGCAAAACCAAAATCACCGAAACCGATCTGTAAGAAGTGTGGGAGCGAATACACCATGATCATGCAGGTCGAGTATCCAAAGACTACAGGGAAGATCGTGAAGCTGTGTGGCTGCCCAAAATAGCTTTGGAAGAACCGGGCGGGATTGTCAATAAGACTTTGTTGACGGTTGCTTTTTCGAAGTGCTAAAGTGGGCTCACTATCTCGCTACCGCAACTTTTATGTTTGTTTTTAAGACTTCACTGGTGTTCTCCACGGGAATCAAACATGAGGCTTTAGCGAGTTAGTGTTTTAGTTGGAGAGCACCAGTAAAGTTTTAATAATGTAAATAAATGGAACAAGATTACTCAGAAAAAGCAGAAGCGTTTAGTGAGGCTAACTTTAGAATCTATGGCTTGGGTAACTTTGATGTTTATCAGGATGAGATCGCTGTGATCCTTAAACTAATAGAAGGGAAAGAATACAAACAACTAAAAATATTTTATCAAGATCTCCATGAAAAAAGGATGGGTTGGACTGCATCGGTGTATTGAGGATTGGGATTTATACTTCTCTGAACCCTTTACAAAAACACAAGCTTGGATTGATCTATTTTTGGGTGCTAATCATACAGACGGATCTATCCACATACGAGGCAATACAGTTGAGATTAAGCGGGGGCAGATAGGATGGAGTGAGATCACTATGACGAAAAGATGGAAGTGGAGTAAGAACAAAGTAAGAAGGTTCCTAAAGTGGCTTGAAACGGAACAGCAGATAGTACAGCAGAAAGACCGCTATATAACTACAATAATAACTATTTTGAACTATGATAATTACCAAAAGGATACAGCAGACGATACAGCAGAAAGACAGCAGACGATACAGCAGACGATACATAAACAAGAAGGGAAAGAATTAAAGAAGAAGACATTGCGACCTTTGGTCGCTCGCCCCCCACAAGCTCATGTAGCTCCAATATTGCTGTACATCAAAGCAAAGGGGATGGAGTTAACAAAGGGAGAAGAGACAGCAGAGTTAAAAAGGAACCTGCGCGCCGGAAAAGCCTTGAAGGATTATTCCTCAGAAAATATTTGTAAGGCGATGGTCTACTGTGAGTGGGACAGCAGAGACAGGAGTTGGGACAAGAAAGTCTACAAGTATGACTGGACGCTAGAAACAGTGGCGAAGAAGATTGGTGGGGCAACATCAATGGAGCTTAAACATCCAAATTCAATTTTAATGCTTAACAAACTAAAAGAATATGCTACAACAATTTTTGAATGATGTCCACATCCCAGGGACGATAATTCAAATGGGAGGGGTAAACAACGTAATGCATTCAGGGATTGAGTGTGAGGAGTTCTTAAAGCAGAATGAGCATTTGAATCTTTACTTTCTGGCTAACGTTGATGCGGATTCTCCAATGAAGAGCGTGGAGATTAGGACTGGCAACGCAAAGTATCCTGATAAGAACAGGGGGTCAGATATTGATCTGTCTAAAAAGAACTACTTCTTTTTGGATTTTGATATCAGGAAGGATCTGGAGGCGGAGGGCCGCACAGACCTAACAGATGAGGAGATTATTGAATATGGAAAGACTATTGGAGAGAAGCTAAACGAGGAGGAGCGGTCAAAGAATTGGAGATACATTGTTTTTTCTGGGAATGGTGTTCATGTTTATTACATCGGCGAGCCAATTGATGTAATTCAGGGGGAATTCCAGTTGGGGGTTGATCACTTTATTGGGTTTGCTGAACGTGTTGTTGGGATGAAAGGAGATCATGCGTGTCAGAATCCAGCGAGGATCGCGAGAGTCCCAACTAGTTTTAATAACAAGAAAGAAAAGAAGCAGACCAAGTTCATTGCCTTTCAGGATGAGTGGTTTGAAATGAGTAAGATTTATGATTGTGCCCAGGCAGCAAAGACCAAGCAGATGAAAATAGAGTTTGAAAAAACTCCAATTGACTATGAAAGTGACCCAGTGATTGATCGGATTAATCAGATCCCAGTTGAGGATGAGGTTAAGGTTGATTACCCTATGTGGAGTTTTGATGGGAAGAACTTCTGGGCTGGTGGGGAGAATGCTACTGCTGCTTTCAGGGATACTAAGGGGCAAAACCTTTTATGTGGTGCAAAAGAGAGTAGATGGTTTGAAGATAAGTTCGGGACAAGGAGGGGGGTAGGGACATTCTTGTATCGGAAGCTCATGAGCGGTTTTAACAAGCGTCAGACGATAGAGTATTTTAAGAAAAAATATGACCTTAGTGATGCTCCCACTGCAAAGAAAGAAGAGGAGATTAAGTTTCTAAATTTAGAAGAGTTGCTGGTAGAGGCGGTAATAGAGAATGAAAAGGCGGACCCATCACAACTTGTTACTTATGGATATAATTTTTTAGATAACGAGCTTGGTGGAATTTTAGAGGGGGAACTCCTACTACTTGGTGGTATTGCCGGTACAGGAAAGACGACCTTTGCAATGAAAGTTGCTGAGAAGGCAGCGAAGGCTGGGAAGAAGGTTGTTGTTATAGCCTTGGAAGAACGTGCGGTTGAGCGTGCGAGGAAGATGATTTTGTATCATGCCAACAGGGAAAGAAAGCGTGCTGGAGGAACACAATTGAGGATGGTGGATTATCTAACTGGAAAATCAAAGCTCCAGCCTGAAGAAGAAACAGCGGCATTTAATGCGCTTAAGAATAAGAACATTGAGTACATGGTGACAAAGAGGATGCTCACCATAGAGGACATGGAGAAGGTTTATCAGAAGGATGCAGATTTATACGTCATAGACCATCTTCATTACTTTGGACTTGATTACACGAGTCGTAGTAAAGCTGATTGCATTGAGGAATCTATGAAGACTCTGAATAATCTGACGGTCAATAACAGGACTCGTACGATACTGATTGCTCACTTCCAGAAGATAGATGAATCTAAGCGTCCAACTATGACTAACTTCAAAGACAGCATGGCTATTGCTCAGGTAGCGAAGACCGTCATGATGCTCTGGAGAGATAAGTCATCGAATGCGACCATTGAGGAACGTGAGACTACTGAGTTTATTTGCCCGAAGAACAGAATTGATGTCCAGGAATTTACAGTTAAGACAAGGTTTGATCTTTGGACGAATGAGTATACGGAGGATTCGGTTAAGATGTATGGAACGGAGAACTCAGATTTGGCAAAAGATAACAATATTTTATAACTAACTTAATTTTTATGACTAATGCTTTGCTTGTTGGTACACCGTCGGATTCATCTGATGTCAACAATTTGGATTTTAATAGAGCGCCTTATGAATGTAAATTTTGTGGGGAAACTACTATGATCGCTAAATTAGTTTTTGAACAGGCACATGCCAGGGCTGATGGAGTGACCATAATGTGCAGGGGGTGTTATGACAAGATTAAGGAAGGGGTGGATATCGAAACAATATCTTTTGAACAAATAATTAAACCATGAAAATAACTAATGCCAACACCAGGCGTCGTGTCAGCATTCTTAATTGCCCAAAGTGTGGTAAGCGGATGACCGATCTCTACACACGTTCGAAGCGCGGAAGGGAACACTGTTTTGACAGCTATTGTATTTGTAGCTATAGTCTTAGTGGGGTAAAGGCGCCGACCGGGAAGTTGATAGAGAAGATTAAATAAAAAACAATGAGTGAGACTTTGATTAAAGGCATGATAGCTAAGATGGACTCAGTTGAACGGATGATGTCCGAGCTTCTTACCAGAATGACGGACATGGCCCAACGGCAGAAACAGATCTTATTCACAATGTCCAAGGGCGTTGATCCCCAGCCTC
>JAHISC010000107.1 GCA_018818445.1 Patescibacteria group bacterium
CGTGTATTGCACATTAGCGGCAGCTGATCCTAAAATTGGTGGTGTAAAAACAAAAGTTTTTAAATTATCAGTAAAAGAAACAGAGACATCAGTAGATGCCAAAGCCGCATCCTCCCCTTGAGCAGTTGGATAAATTTTAATAAAACGGTCGTTCAAAATATTACTAACCGTGTCGTCGGTGACGTCTAGTGGTGTTCCAGCAGTATCATAGCCATCAATAAATGATTCAATATTCATTGAGTCAGCAAAAGTAACGAAAATTTTAGTGTTACGCGCAACGTTAGTAGCATTACGTTCAGGATAGTGATCACGAAGGCCAACGCCAAGTGATCCGGAAAACGGTTCAATGGATACTCCTCCGCTTGTCGTAGTGCCACTGCCACTGCCAAAAATACCCGATCCTGTAATTCGCTGGACAACAAAAGAAGTAATAGCGTAAGCGCTCAAAGTAATGATGAGTCCAATTACTGCACTGGTCAAAACTTTTTTAGCTTTCTCAACCCGCTCGTCACGACCAGCCGCAGACATAAAGAGCCATCCAGCATAGATAATCAGGATCATGAAGACTACGCCCAGGACACCTAAAAAGATGGCTATAATTCTACCAATAACTGTTGCTAATTCTACTTCCTGAAAACCAGCAGCCGCACCAGTTTGCTCCAATGTAATCTCTTGTGCTCTAGCTACAAACATTGGAAACTGGAACAACGCAAAAATTACCGCACTTAAAACGGCTCCACGTAAAAACTTTTCAAGCGGCCTCTGCTTAATATTCCTCACACGATATGCTGTGATAATTTGTATCTATATTATACAGGAGTCTTGTACTTTTAGAGAGCTGGGCTGTGGAAGCAATTAATCGTAACTTTAGAAAATAAAAACACCTGGCAAATATAAAAAGAGTTTTTCACACTGTTGTAGTCTGTACAAAAAATTTAACCTGACCTCCCGGCTATATTGGTACTATTTTAAACAAAAAAATACTACACAAATTGTGTAGTATTTTTTAAATTATCTAATCCTCTTTACCCTCGTCCTTTTTAGTCGCCAATAACTCTTCAACCATTTTTTTTACTTTTGATCCGTCCACTTTGTCACGCACGTCGGCCATCACTGCTCCGATTACTTTACCAACCATCTTCATGTCTTCAGCATTGAGTTCAGTGATCTTCTTTTTTACTATTCCGCGTAATTCTTCTTCATCCATTTCTGGAGGTAAATAAGTTTTTAGAATTGCAAGCTCTTCACTGGTTTTACTGACCAAATCCTCGCGTGCTGCTTTTTCAAAATCCTGCAGCGCGTCTTGTAACTTTTTGATGTCCCCACGAACAGCGGCTAAGACTTCCTGATCCTCAAGCTCACGCTTTAGATCGATCGACTTATTCTTTAGTGAAGAGAAAAGAACGCGCAAAACGCCAAGCGTCTTCAAGTCCTTCCCTTTCATTGCCTCTTTGATATCATTTTGAATTTGTTGATAAAGATTCATATGTATCTAGGATACTTGATTTTTGTAAATTAGCAAACGAAAACAGGCCCTAAGGCCCGTTTTCAAAGAAACACTATCTGCGGCGTCCGCGTGTTTCCTCTTCTACCAGTTTACCTGATCGAAGAAGGTATTCACGCTTAGCTCCCATTTCCAAACGACGTAAGGCGCTTTCATGAACTTTATTACGATTCGGCTTCTTCATATGAGTCCGCCGTCCGCGTAAAGTTAACACTTTACCGCTTTGTTGCAATCTTCGGCTATAACGTCGAAACATTGCCTCAAAACTTTCGCCTTTCTTACGTTTGATATCAATAGTAGACATGTGCTTCCCCTTTTCTAGGTGCCAGCAATGTATCAGAATCACCGGTTTTAGTCAAATCTTATAGTTCTACACACAATTCGAAACATAATTCGAAAAATAATTCCAAACATAATTCCAAACATAATTTGAATATTAAAACAATTACTATTGCAATAACTATTTTTTTAAAAAATATTTTGAAAAGTATGTTTAAGAATCCATCCGGCCGGATGGATTCTTAAACATACTCCAACCGCGTTCATCAATCGCGATACAGCCACATCATGATCGCATCATAGCTACACAACCTCAATCTTCAGTTCATTAAAACGTTTATATGCATATTTGCATCCGGTCGGATGTGTTTTTAAGGAGTGATAATAATATAATTTAATTGTCTATATTGATCCTGCACAAACTGAAGACGCCGAAAAACGAATCTCGGGGGGCCGATGTTGGTTATAAAAAAAGAAACCGCCCAGGACTCAAAGGAGCCTGGGCAGACAAGAAAGATAGAACTCACGGTGTACCTCTCAGGGAGGGGTCGTGCACAACGTGAGTCTATAATCAAACTCCCTATGCTTGTAGCTTACCCCTGGTATCCCTACAGGAGGGGTCGTGCACAACGGAGGATCTATTTTTTTCCAGAAGGAATTGTAGCTTACCCCTGGTATCCCTACAGGAGGGGTCGTGCACAAGACACACCAAGGGTTTTCTTGGGCTCCGAAGAGCTCAAGCTTCATTCCTCCATTACTGGAGAACGGCTCCTGCTACGGGGCAGACCGTTGGCCACTA
>JAHISC010000001.1 GCA_018818445.1 Patescibacteria group bacterium
ACCCGAGACCTCATCCTTACCATGTCCCGCCTTTGGCGGGATCCCGCCCGACGGATACGGAGGCGGGAGATGCGCTGTGTGAATAAAAAGACGTCTGGAGCCGTCGTCGGGATTTGAACCCGAGACCTCATCCTTACCATGGATGCGCTCTACCAACTGAGCTACGACGGCATGATGTTCGCCAAATTTGCTACGCTCACAACTTAATGTCCAGACGTCTTTTTACGAAACTTTTCGTGTCATGAGGATACTTGATTTTCATAATTTTGACAATACTCTATACTAGGAAGACGTAACAACAACATATGAATAAAAAACAACTATACGAAGTAGCCGAACAACTCATGACTCCAGGTAAAGGCATCCTGGCCGCTGACGAAAGCATTGAAACCGCTACAAAGCGACTTAAAGCCTTTGACATTGAATCAAATGAAGATAGTCGCCGAGCTTACCGCGACCTTTTCTTGAGCACTGAAGGTATTGAAAATTACCTGAACGGCGTCATTTTATTCGATGAAACTATTAAGCAAGATAACTCCGCTGGTATCCCTTTTGCTCAACTTTTGACACAAAAAGGCATTTTGCCAGGTATAAAAGTTGATGGTGGTAAGGAAATAGATCCTAATTCACCAAAAGAAACATTAACCGTCGGATTAGTCGGATTAGCTGAAAGACTGTCTGAATACAAACACATGGGCGCCAAATTTACCAAATGGCGAGCTGTAATCAAAATTGAAGGCGACACTCTCCCGAGTAAAAGCAATATTCGTATGGAAGCCAAACGCTTGGCTCAGTTTGCTTTAGTTAGTCAGCAAATTGGCCTAGTACCAATTGTAGAACCAGAAGTTCTACACGACGGCAATCACACTCTAGAGCGTGCTGCCGAAGTTGAACAACTTACTTTACAAGCAGTTTTTGAAGAATTGGAGAGTGTTGGAGTTGATCTTAAAGCTCTCATCTTAAAACCAAGCATGGTTTTACCAGGCAAAGATGCAGTTTCATCTACACCGGAAGAAGTTGCTAAGTCTACAGCTGAGGTTTTACTCGCTACTGTACCCAAAAAATTAGCCGGTGTTGTTTTCCTCTCAGGCGGGCAAGAGCCAGAAGAAGCAACAAAAAATTTAGGCGCTATCGTTAAAGCGGAAAAATTTCCTTGGCCTATAAGTTTTTCTTTTGCTCGAGCGCTGCAAACTCCGGCTTTGACTGTTTGGCGTGGTAAAGAGGAAAATATTGAAAAAGCTAGAGACGTTTTTACACAACGCCTTAAGCAAAATCAATTGGCAATTCAATTGGATTAAATAAACTAAAAAGCGCTTACTATATTTCTAAGTGCCAGATGTCGGCTACTCTAAACTAGTAAGCGCTTTTAAAAACTTATTGCATGAAATTTAGACCGACGTATTGCGATTCTGGTTCTTTTTTTGGTGCAAATTTATCTGTTACTTTTTTGATGTTACGAATAATGGTCGAACTCCATAAATAAAGAATCGGTGTTACCAAAAGTGACAAAAAGGCTGAGGATACAATTCCGAAAATAATTGCTGCAGCTAAACCTTTCCAAAAAGCCGAGAAAAAGACCAAAGGCATAAGTCCGCCAAGAGCTGTTAGCTGAGTCAAAACAATCGGACGAAAACGAACAGCAACAGATGTTGAAATAGCTTCGGCTGGAGTTTTGCCGGCTCGCTTGAGCTGGTTGGCAAAATCAATCAAGAGAATAGTCACATTAACCACAATTCCAGCCATTGTAACAACTCCCAAGAGCTCCAAGAAACCAAGTTGCCCGGTTGTAACAGCCGCTGCCATGAATACTCCCACTAATCCTAAAGGAATGGCGAAGAGAATAATGAATGGCTCCAAGTAAGAACGGAAAAATGCCACCAAAAGAATGTAGATTAAGAAGATAGCGATTGCTAGAGCAATAAATAATTCATTGAAAGAATCCATCATCATGTCCATTGCTCCAGTTGAAGTTATTGCTCCTTTGTCCAAACCTAGCTCTTCTAATTTTTCAGAGCTAAGATATTCATCTAAATCTCGCTGCACTTTAGCAGTATCCACTTCTTCATCAAACGAAGCCGCAACGTCAACATATCTGCTGCCATTGGTGCGCTTGATAATCTTGGAAGGTACAGTCTGTGAGCTTTTAACAACATCACCAACCTTAATCTCGGTCATTGTTGTACCAGATGGCATTGCACCAATAGTAACCTCGGTCACTGCTTCCAAATCTTCTGGTCGATCACTTGACCTTGAATACAGATCAAATGTTTCGTCTCCAAAAGAAATGGAACCAAGATCGTTTTCCTGAAGTTTATTAGACAAAATCGCATAAACTAAACCGGGATTTTGTGCAAAAGGATTTTCTGAATCTAAAGTATAGGTGATACTAGTGCTTGCTTTTTCATCAGATAAACTGTTAGAAATTTGATCAACTCCGTCAATATCTGCCAGGAATTCAACAATATCATTAGCCGCAGCCTCGAGCGTTGCCTGATCATCACTAGTCAAACTAACACGGATTGGATAAGAATCGCTCGGCGGTCCAACTGTTGTTGTTGAAGCTTCGATAAATACTTGATCCGAAATTTTGCCAAACTTTTTATTCAAATCATCCACTAATTCTGCAGAGGTTCTCAAGCCAGCATCTTTTCGCTCATCCGATTGGAAAAGTTCAGCTAAAATAGTAAATGAATTCCCTGTTTGTTGATAGTAAAGATATTTTTTGATTTCTGGTTGTTCGCTTAAAATTTGTTGGGTTGGTACTGCAAATTCATAAACCGCTGTTTCAAAGTCATAACTCTCATCAATGTCACCATTTATTAGAACTTGATACATGTCATCTTCACCTGCAAATTGCACAACTTCTACTGCACCACTACTAATAGTTGCAGTAGCTACCAAAAACGGTGATGCTAGTGTGACAGCAAAGACAAAAATTCGTAAAGCTAGCCGGGCATTGCCTGGTCCTAGTAAATACTTAATAAATTCTCCCAGCTTCTTTGAAACAAACCAAGTTCCTGTTAACTCTGGATTTTCTTCATAAACAGCCTTACGCTTAGAAGACAAAATACGCGATGCAAGCGGCATATAAAACAAGATCGGAATCAGCATGGAAGCAATCATAGCTGGAATAACCGTGGCAGGAATATATTTAATAATCTCGCCAAAGAAACCTGAGACAACTCCAAATGGCACAAAGACTAAAATATTCGTCATAACTGCCAGCAAAACTCCGGTTCCAACTGTTGTCATTGTCTTGGCCGCAGCCTGACGTGCACTAAGACCTTGTGCCTTATAGCGCTGTAAAGATTCCAAG
>JAHISC010000017.1 GCA_018818445.1 Patescibacteria group bacterium
CGTACAAAGGGAATTTTGAAGTCATTTCTTTTACACGATCTCTGATGTCTAATAGTATTTTTTCATCATCATGATGCTCAATCGCTTCATCAATCCACTCAGCAATTTGCTTCATCTCCTCCTCTTTCATCCCTCGAGTCGTTAGGGCTGGAGTTCCCAAGCGAATTCCGGATGGATCAAACGGCGAACGCGGATCATCAGGAATCATATTTTTGTTTACTGTGATCCCGGCTTTGTCTAGTGCTGCTTCTGCTTCTTTACCAGTTATTCCCTTTGGCGTTACATCAATAAGTAGCAAGTGATTATCGGTACCACCAAACATCAAACGGAAACCTTTTTCTTGCAGTCCAGCTTCCAAAACTTTAGCGTTCTTTTTAATTTGCTTAGCGTACTCTTTAAACTCAGGTTGCATCACTTCTTTAAAAGCAATAGCTTTGGCAGCAATGACATTCTCGTGCGGCCCGCCTTGTAGACCGGGAAAAACGGCTTTATCAACAACTTTAGCAAATTCTTTTTTACACATAATCATACCGCCACGTGGCCCGCGTAGAGTTTTATGTGTAGTGGTTGTAACGATATCAAATATTGGTACAGGATTATTCATCTCACCGGCAGCAATTAGCCCGGCAATATGAGCGATGTCAGCCATGGTGATCGCCTCAATTTCATCAGCTATCCTTTTTACACCCTCATAATCAATTTCGCGCGAATAAGCGGAATATCCAACAAGAATTAATTTTGGTTTGAACTCCAGTGCCATCTGACGCAAGTTATCCAAGTCAAGCAAACCATTCTCGTCAGTTTTATAACGAACAAAGTTATAAATTTTTGCCGACTGAGTAATGGGGTGTCCGTGTGTTAAATGTCCACCGTGCGACAAATCCATACCAAGTACCGTGTCACCGGGATTTAAGACAGCTTCGTATGCCGCGATGTTGGCCGGGGCGCCGGAAAGCGGTTGCACATTTACATGTTCTGCACCAAAAATTTCTTTGGCTCTATCGATGGCTAATTGTTCAATCTCATCAATAAATTGGCAACCGCCGTAATAGCGTTTGCCGGGATAGCCTTCAGAGTACTTGTTGGTGGCAACTGAGCCTAAGGCTTCCAAAACTGCCAGAGAAACAAAGTTCTCAGAAGGGATCATTTCTAAACCTTCGCGTTGGCGTTCAAGTTCTTTTTGCAAAGAATCAGCCACGTCAGGATCATAGTTTCGAATATTCATACAGTCACATTCTACGCTGTACTTAAAAGATGTACAAATCCGGGGCTTTTGATACAATTAGCAGAGGAACGAAAAAACTATGGAAGAAGCAAAATACGTACATATTATAGGAATTGGAGGTATCGGTACTTCAGCTGTGGCTAAGTGGTGGAAAGATCAGGGCGCGACTGTAAGCGGTTCGGACATGCATCCTTCACAGATAATTGACGATCTGGAAAAACATGAAATTAAGACCAAGATTGGTCACTTTGCCGATAACGTACCAACTGACTGTGACCTGATTATTTACTCTAAAGCAGTTCCTGACACTAATGTAGAGCGTCAAATTGCAGTAGAGCGTGGCATTACTGAATTATCTTATCCTGAATTTTTAGGTGAATTAGCAAAAACAAAAAAGACGATTGCTGTTTCGGGTACTAACGGAAAAAGTACAACCACGGCTATGGTTGCAAAGATATTAATTGACGCCGGGCTTGATCCGACCGTGATTTTGGGTTCAAAAATGGTTGAGCTGACAGATGGAAATTTACGAGTTGGCGCTGGTGATTGGTTTGTTGTTGAAGCTTGTGAGCACATGGCTAGTATGTTGAACATAGTGCCTGATATTGCCGTTGTTACTAATATTGAAGAAGATCATTTAGATTTTTATAAAGACATCGATGATATTCGTGAAACATTTGCTAAATGGATTGCTTCTGCCAAACAGTTTGTCGTGCTCAATCTCAAAGATGAGCAGTCAGAAAAACTGGAGGCCAAGAATTTGCGCAAGTTTGATATCGAAAAAAGAACTTCAGGTCGCGGAGAACAAAGTTTCACAGTTAAAAGTCCTGGTACTTCCGCTAATGGAGCAGAAGTAAAATTAAAAATCCCTGGTGAATTTAATGCTATGAATTCAGCAGCAGCTGCCACGGCCGCTGCTTTAGCTGGAGTTGACTCAAACATGATTGCCAAAGCACTTGGTAATTTTAAAGGTATCTGGCGTAGATTTGAAAACGTTGGAAAATGGAAGGAAACCGATGTTTATAGTGATTATGCCCATCATCCCACAGCTATTGAGGGAACACTGAAAGCTTTTAAAGAATTTTTTCCAGAGCGTCGTTTAGTAATTTGTTTTGAACCGCATCAACATTCGCGTACTCACGAATTGTTCGATGAATTTGTTGAGTCGTTTGATTTGGCTGATGTTTTAATTTTGTCGGAAGTATATCGCGTAACAGGTCGTACTGAAGAGGAATTTGAAGGCTCGAAAGAGTTAGCTGAAGCTATAGAACGTCGAGGCAAGATTGATACAGTCAAATATGCCAAGGATTTAAAAGCAGCAGAAGATGAACTGCGTGATTTGGTTGAACCTGAGGACATTGTGGTGATTATGGGCGCCGGTCCAATCGACAATTTAGCGAGGAAACTTGCCGGTTGACATGAATATTAGCCGTTATCCTTTACCATCCCGACGCGTTAGAACGAACGTTAGTGATCGAGCTACTCACACTTTTCACCATCCCGACCGAGCCTGAGCGAACGAAGTGAACCGAAGGCGAGCGGAGGGAGCTAACACCAAACAGATGTTCTACGTCTATATCATGACAAACCCAACAAATCGAGTCTTATATGTCGGATTTACATCAGATCTGGCTAGGCGTGTTTATGAGCATCGGAATAAGTTAGCAGACAGCTTTACTAAGAAGTATAATGTGATTAAATGCGTATACTATGAATGTGGAGATAATTATGACGCTGTTTTAGCCAGAGAAAAGCAATTAAAGAATTGGAGAAGAGATAAGAAGGAATTTATAATTAATCAGAAAAATCCGAATTGGGGTGATTTATATGATGAAATAACCAGTTAGACCCCTCGGCTGCGCTCGGGGTGGTAAAGATAATATGACTGACATCACAACAAAATTAAAAGTATTATTTGGTGATCGACTCAAAATCGATGAACCGCTTGCGAAGCATTTGAATTTTCGTATTGGTGGGCCTGCTAAGTGGTTTGCGGAAGTAAAAACAGTTGATGAATTGAAAAAGGCGTATCAGATAGCTAAGGATAACGATGTTCCTATTTTTGTACTTGGCGGTGGCTCAAATTCACTTGCAAGCGACGAGGGTTTTGCTGGTCTTGTCTTAAAGATAGCGATGCGCGAGATTAAGGTTGATGAAACAACGGTAACTGCAGAGGCTGGTGTTATTTCTTCAGCTCTGGCCAGACAAACAGCAAAGGCCGGTCTTAAAGGTTTTACTTGGGCGGTATCGCTTCCAGGAACTATTGGTGGAGCAGTACGCGGCAATGCTGGTTGCTTTGGCGGAGAGACTAAGGATTATTTAAAGAGCATCGAAGTTTTTCGTGATGGAGAAATTGTGACATTAATGCGGGATGATTTGAAATTTGGTTATAGAGACTCAGTTATTAAACACTCAGACGACATCATATTGAGCGCGACCTTTGAATTGGAAAAAGGTGATTCTGTAGAATTGAACGCAGACATTGAGGAAATGTTAGCAAAGCGAAAAGCTACCCAGCCAACCAACGCTGGTTCCGCCGGTTGTATGTTTAAAAATTACGAGTTTAGCGATGAATCAGAGTTGGTTAAACTCAAAGCTGATGCCGATATACCAGTTTCAATGCTAGAGAATAAAAAAATTTCAGTTGGCTGGCTGATTGACCAAATGGGATTTAAAGGTGAAAAAATTGGTGATGCTATGGTTAGTGAAGAACATGCAAATTTTTTAGTAAACCTTGGAAAAGCAACTGCCAGCGACGTTATGCAGTTGATCTCGATGATTAAGATGGCAGCGCGCGATCGCTATGGTATTCAGCTGGAAGAAGAAGTGCAATATTTTGGATAACTCCATCACTCAATAACTAAATAACTAATTAACTTCAATATGCGTATCGCAGAACTTCAAGGAACAAATTTAGAACTTACCGACGCCATTAAACAATACGTCGATGATAAACTAGCCGGAGTTGCAAAATTAACTGAAAAGTTTGAGCCATGCGACGCTCGAGTTGAAGTTGGAAAAACACAGACTGGTCAGCAGAAGGGAAACATCTTTCGTGCAGAGTTTAACTTGACTATTCCTGGAGTAGTACTTCGATCAGAAACAATCAAAGATGATTTGTATGCCGCAATCGATGAAGCATCAGATGAATTAAAGAGACAAGTTAAACGCTATAAAGAAAAGTTACAGGATGCAGATCGTGTGAAGATAGAAGCCTCAAGTTTTGAGCATACAGAAGAGTTCTAATCGCTGGCCATCTCAGAGTGACAAAAGCCTGAACCTTGAAAAATTTGGGCTTTTCAGGCATAGTTAGGCCATTATGACAAAAATCCTCCACCTTATTTTCGGCGATCCAACCAAGAAGGTCATGGCTGAACTTCGCGAAAAAGTAATAGATGTTAATACCTTTGAGGAAAAGATCGTGGCTCTTAGCGATGAGTCCTTAAAAGCCAAGACACAAGAATTCAAGGATCGTCTAGAAAAGGGCGAATCTCTTGATGACATTGCTTTCGAAGCCTTTGCTGTGGTACGGGAGGCTGCAAAACGAACTCTTAGTCAGCGCCATTTTGATGTGCAGTTGATGGGAGGTTTTGTATTGCATGAAGGTAAGATTGCAGAGATGAGAACTGGTGAAGGAAAAACTTTGACTTCTACTCTGGCAATTTATCTCAATGCTCTAGACGGTAAAGGTGTGCACGTTGTTACTGTTAACGATTATTTAGCTAAACGTGACGCAGTTTGGATGGGGCAAATTTATAATTTTTTAGGGCTGACTATCGGTTGTATCCAGCAAGAAAATGGTTATCTGTACGACGAATCTTTTAAGGCTGAAGAAAAGAAAGACGAAGAGCGCGATGAAACTGGTTCGTTTATGGTACAGATGGATTTTTTGCGTCCAACAAATCGTAAACTTGCTTATGACGCCGACATAACTTATGGAACAAACAATCAGTTCGGTTTTGACTACTTACGTGACAACATGGCTACAAATTCAGATCAAATGGTGCAGCGTGAGCTAAATTACGCCATTGTCGACGAAATCGACTCTATCTTAATTGATGAAGCACGAACACCGCTTATTATTAGTGCTCCGGCCGAAGAATCGGCTGATCTGTATTACAAGTTTGCAGCCATTATTAAGGATTTAAAAGAAAATGAAGATTACAACGTTGATGAAAAGATGCGCGTTGCGACTTTTACTGATGATGGAATTACAAAGATTGAAAAACGACTTGGTATAGAAAATCTTTACACCACAGGAGGTATGCAAATGGTACATCACGCTGAGCAAGCCTTAAAAGCACATGCTGTTTTTAACAAAGATAAGGAATATGTTGTTCAAGATGGTGAAGTAAAGATTGTTGATGAGTTTACTGGTCGAATTATGGAAGGTCGTCGTTATAGCGAAGGAACTCACCAAGCTATCGAAGCTAAAGAGGGTGTGGACATTAAGCGTGAAAGTAGAACTCTAGCTACTATTACTTTTCAAAATTATTTCCGCATGTACAAAAAATTAGCGGGTATGACTGGTACTGCAGCTACAGAAGCAGAGGAGTTTATGAAAATTTATGGTCTGGATGTTGTAGAAGTTCCAACCAATAAAGAGATTGCTAGAATTGATAAAACTGATCGAATTTATAAAAATGAACGTGGCAAGTGGTTATCAATTGCAGATGATGTAAAAGCATTGCAAGAAATAGGCCAGCCAGTTTTGATTGGTACAGTTTCAATTGAGAAAAATGAATTTTTAAGCGAACTGTTGACTGCTGCTGGTGTTAAACATGAAATGTTGAACGCAAAAAATCACGAGCGTGAGGCACAGATCGTAGCTCAGGCCGGCAAAAAAGGAGCCGTTACAGTGGCAACGAATATGGCTGGGCGTGGAGTTGATATTGTGCTTGGCGGAAACCCGTCAAATAAAGAAGAGCAAGAAGAAGTGAAAAAATTGGGAGGACTGCATGTTATTGGTACTGATCGGCATGAAGCGCGACGAATCGACAATCAGCTTCGTGGACGATCCGGTCGCCAAGGTGATCCAGGAACAACGCAGTTCTATGTATCCACAGAAGATGATCTGATGCGTATTTTCGGTTCTGAGCGTGTACAGAAAATGATGGAAACGCTGAAGATGGATGAAAAAACACCGATTGAGAGCAAGATGATTACAAACGCATTGGAAAAAGCACAGCAAAGAGTTGAGGGTAGAAATTTTGACACGCGTAAACATGTGTTGGAGTATGACGATGTGTTGAATAAACATCGTACTGCAATTTATGAACGTCGACGTAAAATTTTACTCGACGAAGACCTTGATACAAAAAAAGAAATTTTAGAAATTTTGGAGTCGGAAATCGAGAGAGTAATTTTATTTCACACTAGCGAAGACAATTCTGACTTACCAACAGAATTTAAAGAAAAGAAACTAAAGAGTGACTGGGATCCAAAAGAGATTGTAGAAACATTGCAAACTATAATGCCAATTTCAACTGAACTTACAACAACAATTCTTGCAACTTTTGAGACTATCTCTAAAGACAAAGAACGTCTGGCTGAGCAACGCACAACTGTGATTGAAGCAACAATGGCTGATATCAATACCAAGCTCACTCAAATCGAAGAAGCATTCGAAGACAAAACACGATTGAATAATTTACAGCGTACTATTTTGCTACGCACAATTGATAATGCTTGGATTGGTCACTTGGATACCATGACTTACTTGCGACGCTCAATTGGCCTACAGGGCTATGGACAGCGAGATCCGTTAGTGGAGTACAAACGGGAATCTTATGATTTGTTTAATACCCTGCAGGTAAATATTGAAAAAGAAGTAGTTTACAATGTGATGAAAATTCTTGAGCAGTCAGCCAGCGCGCAGCAGGTAATAGCTATGGCGCCAAGTATTATTGAACGCGCTAAGTTGCATTATTCAGGTGCCAAGAAGACTATGGATAAAGAAGAAGCTGTAGCAGAGGCACGAGAGGCAGGGAAATCGAAAAACGCTGCTGCAACACTCGTCAAAAACGCCCAGTTTGACAACGTCGGTCGTAATGATGATTGTCCATGCGGAGCGACAAAACCAGACGGTACGCCTAAAAAGTTTAAACATTGTCACGGTAGAAACTAGATATGTTAGTTGTACGAGCGGAGTCCGCTAGAGCTTTAGCGATGGTGGATGGCAGCGGCAAGAAGTTTAAGCATTGCCACGGAGCTTAGTCGTGTTATTCAGAGGAGAGATTGAACACGGTTTCAC
>JAHISC010000108.1 GCA_018818445.1 Patescibacteria group bacterium
CAGACACAGATAAGCCTACTCGCCATTGTCCTGAAAATTGCTTCATTGCAGCCGATAGATGAATTGACGATTGCAACATATACCCTGAATAAAAAGGAAGCCTTTGAGACGCTTTGTCAAATGGTGAAAAGCGGACATATTTTAAAGCTGAATTTTTTAATCGCAAGTTCTTATACTTTTCGAGATGCTGAATATTATGAATTTTTAAAATCGACCTGCTTGAAGTTATCTAAAAGCTATGAAATTCACTTAACTTTTGCCTGGTCACATTTTAAAATCACCCTGGCAAGATGTGGCGATGATTACTACCATATAGAAGGCAGCATAAATTACTCACAAAATAATATGGCCGAGAATCTGATTTTTGAGAATAATAAAGATATTTATGATTTTGACTATAATTTTATCACTAAGATAATGAATGAACAGACAAATAAGGCTTTAGAGATTATTTGTTAAAAGGAGGGCTACAATGAACAAGCAAGACTTCGTAAACCTGGTCAATGTCTCAGGGGGCACCATCAAGGAGTCCAGGAAGGTAGTCGGTTGGATGTTCAATGCCATTCAAAGCTGCCTGGATAACGGTGAAGATGTCCGCATTCAAGATGTCTGCACCATCTCAGTCATCAAGAAGAAGGCCAGGAGAGGCCGCAATCCTCAGACAGGGGAGGCGATCAATATTCCTGCCAAGAAGACTCTAAAGATTAAGGTTCACCCGGAGATGTTGAGGAGGTTGAATTGAAAGACTTACCTGAATTAATCAAACGAATACAAGATGAATGGTGTGACAGTTGTGGTCATGTATCAGAAGGCAACGCCTGTGATCCGAAAGAATTTAGCACTCATTGTGCCCTGGCCGAACTACGAGAAAATGTGAAGCCAATTGAAAGAAAGATTGAACAAGAACCGGTACCGACAAAGAGAAAAGAATGGATTGCTATATCTAATGGCCTACCCTCGGATTCCGTTGTATTCTGTAATGGTATAGAAATGTGGGATATTACAGGATTCAGCTATGAGGTTAAGAACCAGCAATTAGGCGTATTGACTCTCGGCCTGGAAACTACCCCACCTACAATTCACCAGGAATTTAAGGTCAGGAATGATAAAGAGAATGTGGTCAAATTTATCTTGAATACAACTTGGGATAGGAAGTCCATTCTTGATTTTATTAAGAATGAGATTCATCAGAGCAGTGAATGGGCTAAGGCAGAGAAGGAAGAGGAGCAAGGAAATTGAAAGAATCCGTCAAAGACATTAGAGCCATTTCAACGATCAAGCCCTATGGTAAAAACCCCAGGTCTATAACAACTGAAGATTTTAAACTTCTTAAAAAGCACATCAAGAAATTAGACCAATTTAAGCCTGTTATCATAAATCAGGACGGCATTATCCTGGGCGGCAATATGAGATATTTGGCTTATCTTGAGCTTGGCATCAAGGATGTCTGGGTATCAGAGGTTAAGACAAAGAGTGAGCAAGAGATAATAGAATATAACCTAATTGACAATCAAAGGTATGGTTCATATAATGATCAGCTTTTAGCTGAACTAATCCTCCCTTATCAATCTGACCTGGACCTACAAGACTACAAAGTTGACCTTGAGATGCCGAAGATTGACCTGGGGAATGTGCTGGATTTCTTTGGGCCGGGAGGAGAAATGAAAATAGATGAAAAGGAAGTCGATGAGAACTTAGAGACTGAGCATACTTGTCCTAAGTGTGGCTACCAATGGAGCTAACAGTTATCTCTATCTTTGCCGGGGCCGGTGGATCATCGCTCGGTTATAAACAAGCTGGATTCAAAGAACTGCTTGCAATTGAATGGGATAAGAATGCAGTTGAGACATTTAAGTTAAACTTTCCTGAAGTTCCTGTTTGGCAAAGAGATATAAGAGAAGTCAAGGCAGATGAAATATTAGAATTTTGCAAGATAAAGAAAGGAGAACTTGATGTCTTAGATGGTAGTCCGCCATGCCAAGGATTTTCAACGGCTGGGAAAAGACAAGTCTCAGATGAAAGAAATGACTTATTTCTACCTTATGCTAATTTGATAAGAGGGCTACAACCTAAGATATTTGTAATGGAAAATGTATCAGGCTTGATTAAAGGCAAAATGAAAGGCAAGTTTATTGAAATAATGATTATCTTAAAAAGTCTTGACTATCAAGTTAAATGCAAATTGATGAATGCTAAATATTATCAAGTTCCTCAATCAAGAGAAAGACTGATTTGGATAGGGGTCAGAAAGGATTTAGGAATTAAACCGAGTTATTCTGAACCAAGCAAAAAGATAATTATGATAAGGGAGGCTTTTAAGAATTGTCCAGATGGATTAAAACAAGAAGATTTTACCGGAAAAAGATTGGAATTATCAAAAAAGATAAGAAGATGGGGTTGTGGTTCTGATATAGTTACAGGTTATTCCTTTAATCTAAAAAGATTAGATTGGAATAAA
Source organism: Patescibacteria group bacterium (assembly GCA_018818445.1). Taxonomy (GTDB): domain Bacteria; phylum Patescibacteriota; class Patescibacteriia; order UBA9934; family UBA9934; genus JAHISC01. The sequence goes on from JAHISC010000108.1 coordinate 2,459, forward strand.
CCAAGTAGAACCATAATCAAACAGATAGGGAAATCAGATAGTAATTATGGTGGTGGACTTATACATCCAGATAAGAATAGACATCTCACCATCCCAGAACTAAAAAGAATAGCCACCTTTCCAGATACCTTTCACTTTATAGGTAAATTTGAAGAGCAATGGGCAAGAATAGGCAATTCAGTTCCACCTAAAATGATGGAAGCAATAGCAAGGAATATCAAGGATAAGATTCTTGACCCCTCCCTAAAAATCCTAAAGAATGGCAAAGAACTCCCCACCTAACCGGGTCACACCCCAACAGGAAGTTTCCCAAAGGCAGTCTTGGAGAATGATCTTGCAGCGGCTATTGGCCGAGCAGATGAAGATAATTTGCGAGATATTCAAGAGATTGTCCGATATGTTTA
>JAHISC010000018.1 GCA_018818445.1 Patescibacteria group bacterium
CTGCACAAAAACCGTTGGCAAGAAATGCATTTCAATAGCGATTTCACCATGACCTTCACAATTTTCACAACGTCCGCCCGGTCGATTAAAACTAAATCTCCCAATTTTGTAACCTCGAAATCTCGCCTCTTCTGTTGCTGTAAACAATTCTCGAATTGGTGACCATGAGCCAGTGTAGGTAGCTGGATTAGAACGAGAAGAACGACCGATGGCCGATTGATCCATAAGAATGGCTTTATCGATGTATTCAAGACCTAAAACAGCTTTATGGCTCCCTGGCGTGGCTTTGGTTCCATACAGTCGCTTAGCAATCGACTTGTACATCACATCAAACATTAATGTAGATTTACCCGAACCAGAAACACCAGTAACACAAACAAAACGACGTAAAGGCACAGCCACATCCACATTTTTCAAATTATTTTCTGTTGCTCCCTTGATCTTGATTGCATCCTTGCCGCTAGAGCGTCGCTTTTTTGGTACCTCAATTCTTAAGTCACCTCGTAAATATGCGGCTGTCTTTGATTGTTTATCTGTAAAAATCTCAGGTACCCAACCTGCTGCAACTACTTCTCCACCATGACGACCGGCTCCTGGCCCAATTTCAACCATATAATCTGACCGCCTAATAGTATCTTCGTCATGCTCGACAACGATTACTGTATTACCCAAATCACGCAAACCTTCCAGCGTATTAACCAACTGGTCATTATCGCGCTGATGCAGCCCAATAGTTGGTTCATCAAGCACATACAGAGCGCCAACCAAACGTGAACCGATTTGTGAAGCAAGACGAATTCTTTGTGCTTCTCCGCCTGACAGCGTTCCAGCTCTACGATCCAGTGTTAAATAATGTAAACCAACGTCCAACATAAAAGCTAGACGATTTTCAATTTCTTTTAAAGCAGTACCGGCAATCTCGCGTTGTCTATCTTCCAGTTGAACATTTAAAATAAAATCTGCGGCTTCAGAGATTGTCCTTGAAGTTAACTCCACAATATTTTTATCACCAATTTTTACACTCATAGCTTCCGGTCGTAGACGAGCACCTAAACAGGCCGGGCAAGTTGCTTCGGAAAATAAGGTCTCTGTTCCCAATCCGTCACAACTTTCACAAGCTCCATACGGACTATTGAATGAAAAGAGTCGCGGTTCAATCTCTGGAAAAGAAAAACCACATTGCACGCAACTAAACTTGGCAGAAAAAAGTCTTTCTTCTTTGTTTGGATAAACGACACGAGCTAGATCATGACCTGTTTCGATAGCTGTTTCCACGGCCTCACTCAATCGCTGACGATTATCCTTGTTCGGATTTTGTAGCACGGACGCTGGAATGTTATCCACAACCACCTCGATTGTATGCTGGCTATACCTCGAAAGCTTAATCTTCTCTGAAAGTTTATACATTTTTCCATCAATTCGCACTCTAGCAAAACCACTATTGTACAAATCATAAAGCAATTGATAATACTCACCTTTTCGTCCGCGCACCACTGGAGCCAAAATCATAATCTCACTGTCGTCTCCCTTACTTACTGAGGAAGAGCCTTGGGAGGTCTTTTGATTTGTTTTTCTGATCTCTTTCAATACGATATCAACCATTTCATCAACTGTTAGCTTCTCAATTCGCTCACCACAAGTCGGACAAAATGGCTGACCAATTCTGGCATACAAAACACGCAAATAATCATAAATCTCTGTGACTGTAGCTACGGTTGAACGTGGATTACGTGAATGTGCTTTCTGATCAATGGAAATAGCTGGGGATAAACCTTCAATCTCATCAACATCTGGCTTTTGCATCTGCCCTAAAAATTGCCGTGCATAAGCTGATAATGATTCAATATACCGGCGCTGACCTTCAGCGAAAATAGTATCAAATGCCAAAGATGACTTACCTGATCCAGAAAGTCCAGTGATACAAATCATTTTATTGCGAGGTAACTCGAGACTGATATTTTTCAGATTATGTTCCCGAGCTCCCTTGATAACTATCTTGTCTTGCATATTTTATTTGTGAGATAATGGTTTTGCGTGAATGTCGCGTTCGTTCTGCTAAAAAACTACTCCGCCGCCAACCTGAGATGTGTGTCTGCTTTCGAGCTGGCATGCAGTAAATGCAGGCACGTAGTGGCATTAAGGACCTAGGTCTCATCATCTCCTCGTCACGCGCTTCGGCGCAAGCACAAGGAGGACGAGATGCGATATTTCGGCACTGGCGGGCTTTGTCCGCTGCCACATGTTCCGTTGTACTTTCCTGTTCCAGTGACCTCCTGGGGCTGGTATCGCAGCGAGCGCCGGCGGATGCCTCATCAGCCGCGTCCTTGGTTGTACTGCGCAACTCTCTCTGACGGAAGTAGTGTCCCCGTCTTGGGAGGAACTCAGTGCGCCCTGGCGTAAACTGCTACATCGCTCATGACGCCCGCGCGCCTCCCCCGGCTCTTAAGCAACGGTCGGGGGTAGGCGCCAGGCGCGTTACGTTTTGCTCTTTAGCTCCATTTCTAGTGCTACAATCTCATCTCGTAGTACCGCGGCTGTCTCGAACATCATGTTTGCGACAGCTGTTTTCATTTCTCTTTCTTTTTCTTGAATAACTTCTTTAATCTCGTGTGGCTCAGCAGTCAATTCAATCTTTAGTATATCTTTAATGTTTGGCGTATCTATGTCGTGACCTAGCATCTCGCGAATATCCTTGATCTGTTTTTGAATCGACTTTGGTGTAATCCCATTATCTTTATTGTATTGAATTTGAATCTTACGACGACGATTTGTCTCTCGTATAGCACGCTTCAACGAACCCGTCATATGGTCAGCGTAGAGGATAACCTGCCCGCCAATATTGCGCGCTGCTCGACCAATAGTTTGTACTAGCGAAGTTTCTGAGCGAAGAAAACCTTCTTTATCAGCGTCGAGGATGGCAACAAGTGAAACTTCTGGCAAATCTAGACCTTCACGCAACAAGTTAACTCCGACGACTACATCGTATTCACCTCTTCGTAATTTAGTGAGCGTCTCAACACGATCGAAGGTTTTCACGTCTGAGTGCAAGTATTGCACTTTAATTCCTAAACCTTGCAAATATTCTGTTAGGTCTTCGGCCATTTTTTTGGTTAAAGTTGTCACCAATGCTCGTTCACCTTTAGCAATTCTATCTTGAATCCGCGGGATTAAATCATCTACTTGACCGCGAGTATTTTTTGTTTCCGTTACCGGACAAATGATAACTTCTGGATCGATCAAACCGGTTGGCCGAACAATTTGCTCAACGATCTGATCTGAAACTTCACGTTCATAGTCAGCTGGAGTTGCTGAGATATAAACGGTTTGACCAGTACGTTCTTCAAATTCTTCATAAGTTAACGGTCTATTGTCTTTAGCTGATGGCAAACGAAAACCGTGTTCAACCAATGTTTCCTTACGTGCTTTGTCACCTGCCGACATTCCACGAATTTGTGGCACTGTTACATGCGATTCATCAATCACGGTTAAGAAATCTTTTGGAAAATATGAAAGCAATGTCCAAGCAGGCTCCCCTGGCAGCCGATCTTCAAAATGACGTGAATAGTTTTCAATACCAGAACAATAGCCAACGTTTTTAATCATTTGGATATCGTAGCGTGTACGACGCTTAAGACGCTCGGCCGCTAA